>JBFLJZ010000349.1:0-5198 GCA_040882925.1 Desulfuromonadales bacterium | reverse complement strand
GTTTGCTTCATCTTAGTTGTTGGAAAACCTTTTCTAAAGCTACCCCTATCATTTGTCAGGGGCAGTAAGAATTTCGCTTTTTTGGCCAAAATGAATACCTGAAACAATATAAGAATATAAATAAGAAACCCTTCTCTTTGACCTCCCCCTATGACCGGGTACAATTGGCAAGGTCTTGTTTGTCGATAAAAACCGAACGGAGGCCTCATGTTCAAGAATCGGATTCTTCTCCTGTCGCTGGCATTGACCGGTGGCGTCGCCGTGTGGGGCATAGCTGACACGGCCGGCCTGGCGTCATTTTCTTCGACCGTTGTCGGAACCATGTTCAAAAGCCGCGGTTGGTTCATCATGCTGACCGCCACCCTGCTCTTGTTCCTGTGCATCTGGCTGGCCTTTTCCAAGTACGGTCGGATCAAGCTGGGCAAGGATGACGACGAGCCCGAGTTTTCCACCGTGAGCTGGCTAGCCATGCTCTTTGCCGCCGGCATGGGGGTGGGCCTTCTTTATTTCGGCAGTGCCGAACCCCTGTTCCACTATAAAACCTTTCTGCCCTACATGGACCCACCCCAAGCGGCACAGCAAGCACTGTTTGCCACCAACTTTCACTGGGGGCTCCATGCGTGGGCCATCTACGCGACCGTTGGCCTGATCATCGCCTATTTCAGTTTCCGCAAGGGAACGCCGAACCTCATCAGCGCCCCCATCCGGAACGTCTTCGGCAATCGGGGTTGGCCGAAGTGGGTAGGCGGCTTCAGCGACCTCATGGCAATCACCGCGATCGCCATCGGTGTGGGCGGCTCCATTGCCATTGGCGTCTTTCAGGTCCAGGCCGGCGTGGTATCCTTGTTCGGGCTGGAAAAACCGGGGATGACCCTCAGTATGATCATTTTCGGGCTGCTGTTCATCGCCTACCTCGCGCCGCTGACGGTTGACCTGGGCAAGGGAATGGCCCTGCTCTCCAACACGGCCATGATCATCGCCGGCTGTCTGATGTTATTTGTCATCCTCACCGGACCCACCTCTTACATTATGAGCGTGATCATGGGAGGGGCGGGCGATTACTTCTCAAGAGTCCTGACCCAGGGGTTCCAGACCCTGACTTTTTATGATGAAGTCGCGGGGAACTGGTTTCAGTCATGGACCCTCACCTACATGGTCTGGTGGCTGGCCTGGTCGCCGTTCGTGGGCGTCTTTATCGCGCGTATTTCCAAAGGGAGAACAATCAAGGAGTTTCTGCTCGGCGTGGTTCTGGTGCCGTCGGTTTTCTCGATCTTCTGGTTCGGCGTTTTTGGTAGTATCGGCTTTTTCGGGGTCCTGAAAACGAATGTTGCGATTCTGGAGGTGGTTGAGACCCACATTGACAGCACCACGTTTTTTGTCCTCGAGCATCTGCCGTTCTCCGTTCTGACCATCGGCGCCACGGTTATCGCGGCATTTCTCTTCGTGGTGACGAGCGTGGTCAGTGCGGCGTTCGTGCTCTCCATGTTCTCCAGTGGTGGTGATCTCAATCCATCCACGAAGACCAAACTTGTCTGGGGGGTGATCCTGGGGGCACTTGGCCTGGTGATGATTTTCTCCAACAGCATCGACGCCGTCAAAAGCATCATCGCCCTGGGTGCCATGCCGTTCGTTTACATCGTTTTGCTGATCGCCGTCTGTTTTATCAAAGAGCTGAGAAAGGAGGTCTGCAAATGACGCCGCAAATGTTGGATACCTTGCTCAACGTCAGCGTTTTCGTGTTCGTCGGCATCCTTGTTTGGCTGTTTCTCAAGGAGGATTCCCAAGGAGAAAAATAGAGTGGGGTGGGGAACGTAAAAAGGGCCTGAATTGTAAATCAGGCCCAGGTTTTATAACAAAAAAAGCGACTCTAGTTGTTGACTCATGTTTGAGTGACGTTACCTTCCCCCTTGCCCTCAGAAGCAGATTCACTATCAGACACTACTTGGATTTTCTAAGGGCCGATTTGCTTTCTTGTTAATCAGGGTTCGTAAGAATTTCTCATTTCAGACAATCTGGGCATCCCGGAACAATGTAGGAGCATTAATAAGAAAATCACATCTTTGTCGGAAACTGTTAAATACCACCTGAAAAATCTCTATAGCAAGCTCCATTCGACCGATCGACGCGATGTCATCATCCCTGGTTTCTCCTGTTACTCTCGATTACGATTAAACTAACCCAAATATCCCCCGCTAAGGGGGGGCGGGGGATTGCAGGCCTATGAGTATACTGTAACAGAACTGCTGAAGTAGAGCCTGACGGTGAAGCAAGAAATAACAAAGAGCAAAAACAGCCCTGAGTCATTTGAATGTTAGTCACAGTTGGTGTCGAGTCCCTTTGAGCAGAACGTATATGTTTGGATTAGGTACAACAGAATTGATCATCATACTGGTGCTGGCAATGATTGTTTTTGGTGCAGGAAAGTTACCACAGGTGGCCAGTTCCCTCGGCAAAGGCGTCCGCAATTTCAAGGATGGGATGGAACCCAACCTGATCGACGACAATGAAAAGCTGGGCGAAGTATAGCGTCGACTGCGCACCACTTACAAAAAAAAAGTATACTTGTCAATGTTGTCAAAAAATATGCTTCTACAAAAACAACACGAAGAGGGCCAAGTTGCCGAAGGATAATCCTGTCGGCCAGCTCGCATTTTCACTGGACTAAATCCTAAAATAAAAGGAGTAAATTATGAAAACTCAGAAAGCTTGTTTAACTGCCGCTATTGCTTGTCTGCTGGTTGTCTTTGCCTCCGGGTTTGCGTGCGCTGCATCACTAGACGAAATTACTGATGAATTTTGTGCTGAAGTCCAGAAGGATTCCATCAATGCTGTCGATGAACTGGCCGAAGGTAAAGCTGATATGATTGAATGCGTTGACGAATTTTTCGAGTGTCAAACTAAGGGACTTATTGGTGGCGATAGCATGCCAGAATGTATCAAAGAGGGATTACATTGCTCCAAATTTGCGAATAGAGATGAGTTGCAGGCCTGTGAACAATTTGATTCACAATTCGAGGCAGCATATGATCGTGCTTTGAGGCAAGCTAGAAGAGCAGGCGTTGAAAATGGGTTCCAGCTTTGGTTGAACACCCCGCCAGGCGAAGAATGCCTACAACCGGCCGTGTACATAGCCGGAGTTTGCGCCGAGGCATTGGCATTGGCATTGCCATAGGAGCAAGGATGAAGCTCTAATGATTAAGCTGACTAAGCTTAGAAACGCAGTGCTACGGACCGCTCTATTACTGGTTGTCGGTTGTTCTGGCATCACGTCGTACCACCTGAGGTAAATAGAGACAAAGAACCAAAACAACCCTGAATGAAAGTTATGACACAGCCAGTGCCGAGGACTCACCGTGGGGATAAGAGCATGGTGGTGCCTCCGGGGCCTCCAACAGGTTTTTTCTTCAGGGTTAATTGGTAAGCCTACAGCGGGAAGATTACCCACCGGTAGATCTGTTAAGTTTTTTATAAAGCACGAAATATAGTAAGTATTGCCATGCCTGAGTAGTACTTATTATAAATCCTGCTACAACTCATTTCCGGCGGGTGTCAACATAGTTGTCGCCTCGTTTGATTAAGCTGCTTTTTCCAGGCCCTCTTCTGAGGGCCTTTTAGGTGCAGGGTTGAGGATAACGACCTCAATTGGCTCCCAGTTGCGAGTCTGGTTGGTCCAACGGTTTGGGTTCTTCTGTCGAGCCAACTCGTATACATCCTTGCGTTTATCCAGAATCGCTTTCTCTTGCCCATAGTGTCGCTCATCAGGTGTAACAAAGCGGATCTCGCTGTGCCGGTGTTCTGTGTTGTACCAGAGGACGAACCGATCAACCCACCGTTGTGCTTCTTCTATGGATGCAAACGGTTGTGAAGGATATTCCGGGCGATATTTCAGGGTGCGGAACAGAGACTCGGAATAGGGATTGTCGTTACTGACTTGAGGACGACTGAACGACGGCATCACGCCCAGGTGCTGGAGAGTTGCCAGCATGGTCGAACCTTTCATCGGGCTGCCGTTATCAGAATGCAGGATCAGCCCTTCGGGGTCTATGTTGTGATGGCAAACAGCCTCCATGAATAACAGAGAACTGTTCTGATCGCGCTCTACAGGATAGACCTGAGCTGCCATGACCTTTCGGCTCCAGACATCGAGAATCATGTACAGGTAGAAGAACTGACCCCTGATCGTTGACTTGAGGTAGGTAATGTCCCAGGACCAGACCTGGCAGGGGCCGGTCGCCTTCTTTTCTTTCGGGCGACGATGAGTGACTGGGCGAGAGCGCTCACGGTGTACCAACTGGTTCTCTGCTCTGAGGATGCGGTAGAAGGTTGATTCAGAAGCGAGATAACGCCCCTGATCGGCCAGCCGAGGAACAATTTGTCGGGGTGAGAGGTCTCGATATTCCGGAGAATTGGCAACGGCCAAGACCTGTTGTCGCTCGGTAGACGTTAGCTTGTTGGTCGGGGTGGTCTTGGGACCGTTGCGCCGATCGTAGCCGCCATTCTGATTGCGCCAACGCTGTACGGTCCGACACGTCAACCCGAGCATCCGGGCGGCAGACCTTAGTCGGGCGCCACGTCGCATGGCATCTTCGATCAAAACCAGGACCTGCTTTCTGGCTACAGGGTGGTGTCGTCGTCCTCGTCCTCCCAGAGCTGCTGGGCTTTTTTTTTGAGAACCAGCAAAGCCGCAGCTTCAGCCAACGCCTTCTCTTTGCGCTGAAGCTCTTTCTCAAGCGACTTGATTCGCCTCTGATCGGCTCGTTTGCCCGGCAATGGTTCAAGTCCGCAAAGCATCTGGTCATGCCATTGCTGCAAATGAGCCTCATGCAACCCTCGGCTGCGAAGATAGGCTCCAAGGTCTTCTTCCGAGAGCGACATTGCCTCTAAAACGGCGGCCAGTTTCTCTTCCGGACTCCAGTCTTGCGGTCGCTTCACGTTAGACATCCTCTGCATCGATTTGGAAAAAGAGGGAGGGTCTGGAACATTTGCAACATCTACAGTATCAGTTTCACTGACCCATCGGTAGAGTGTACTGATTGAAACGCCGATCTCCTCGGCAAGAGCTGTTGCTCCAGGCCCACTGGGGTCGGTCATCTTCCTGACCATTAATGCTTTGAATGCTTTTGAATACATGCCACCTCTTACTGCCCCCAACAGAGTTGAGTTTAGTAGAGGCGACATCTATCCTGACACAGGGGGTT
>JBFLJZ010000078.1:0-3919 GCA_040882925.1 Desulfuromonadales bacterium | reverse complement strand
CTACGGTGTTATCCGACAAGGTCGATCCCGGTCATGGTCAAGAAAAGCTCAAGTCCCCTGAACCGGTTTCCGGGAAACCGCCAGGACAGAAACGTTCACGTTTCAGCAACACCCTTGGCGAACAGCTAAAGAGCAAAGAGATTAACCTTTTCGTGAAGGACATTCAGGACGATAATGATGAGTGATCGACTTATTGTGCATCAGATGAGCGTCGGGCCATTGCAGGTCAATTGCTTTATCGTCGCTTGTCGCAGGACCAGCGAGGCAGCGGTTATCGATCCCGGGGAAGAGGGCGAAAGGATTCTGCATTTTGCCGAGAAAAAGGGCTTGAAGATCCGCAAGGTCGTCAATACGCATGGCCATTTTGACCATATCGGTGCCAATCAGCATATCATTGAGATGACCGGCGCCGAACTGCTGATTCATGCTGATGACCTGCCACTTTTGCAGAATGCCAGGAGCCATGCTGAAGTTTACGGCCTTGCGGTTGCCGCTTCACCAGAACCGGACCGGCTGCTTGACCAGGGCGATAATGTTCAGGTCGGGGATCTGACTTTTAAGGTATTCCACGTGCCGGGGCATTCTCCCGGTGGTATCTGCCTGATGGCTGAGGGTCACCTGTTTGTCGGCGATGTGCTTTTTTCCGGTTCGATAGGCAGGACAGATCTACCAGGTGGTGATTTTGACTCACTGGTCAAAGGTGTCCGCGAGCGCTTGTTCACCCTGTCGGAAGAGACGATTGTCCATCCCGGTCACGGCCCGGACACAACGATCGCCCGTGAGCGTCAGAACAACCCCTTTGTCGGTGATGCTGCTACTCGCTGATTTTACCGGAGAAGGTCATGCTGCAAGGTAAATGTGTCGTGTTGGGCGTAACCGGAGGAATTGCAGTCTACAAGTCTGTCGAGTTGTTGCGCCTGATGGTCAAGGCCGGCGCCGATGTTCACGTGATCATGACGCGAAGCGCTCAGGAATTTGTCACTCCGCTGACATTTCAGACCCTGTCCGGCAACCCGGTCCACACGGAATTGTTCAGCCTGATCCAGGAGCAGGATATCGGCCACATCTCCCTGGCCGACCGCGCCGATCTGTTTTTGATTGCCCCTGCAACAGCTAATATTATCGGCAAAGTGGCACACGGGATTGCTGATGACCTGTTGTCGACGACGGTGATGGCGACCAGGGCCAAGGTGCTCTTTGTCCCGGCAATGAATACCAACATGTGGGAGAATCCGCTCTATCTGCAGAACCAAGGACACCTGGAAGAATTGGGCTATCATTTCCTTGAACCGGTCTACGGTGACCTGGCCTGCGGCTGGCAGGGGCAGGGCAAGATGCCTGACCCGCAGGTTGTTTTCAATGCGGCCCATGCCCTGCTCGGACGCAAGGACTTCATCGGCAAAACGTTTCTGGTGACCGCAGGGCCGACTCGTGAAGAAATCGACCCGGTCCGCTTCCTGAGCAACTACTCCTCCGGCAAGATGGGCTTTGCCGTCGCTCGCGCAGCACGTGATCGCGGGGCTCGGGTGATCCTGGTGACCGGGCCGGTGAGCCTGGCAGACCCCAAGGGAATCGAAATGATTCATGTCACCAGTGCCCGGGAGATGCACCTGGAGGTCATGAGCAAAGCCGCTGGGGCCGATGTCGTTATCAAAGCTGCAGCGGTCGCCGATTTTCGCCCGCTGGAGCGGGGCAAGCAGAAAACCAAGAAAGGTGAAGCAGAAACCGCGGCAATCGCCTTGCAACGCAATCCGGACATCCTTGCCGAACTCGGCCGGCAGAAAGGCTCGCGCATCCTGGTTGGTTTCGCCGCCGAAACCGAGGAATTGCTGCAGCATGCCCGGGAAAAACTGCAAAACAAGAATCTGGACATGATTGTCGCCAACGATGTGACTGAGCAAGGCGCCGGATTTGACGGCGAAACGAATATCGTCCGTTTCCTGACCGCGGATGGCGAGATCGAAGAACTGCCGCTGATGACCAAAGATGAAGTGGCCGAAAGCCTTCTCGACCGGATTGTAAAGCTGCTTGCGGACCGTTGATCCCGGTCAGGCCGCGGAGAGCAGCGTCAGCAGGTCATCCGGCTGACAGATCCCTTCTCTGAGTCTGGTTTTGATGACGGCAATCATCTCGTCGGCGTCCTGTTCGCGGAGCTTGCCATCGAGCCACAGGGTGTTCAGGTTTTTGCGTATCATGTTGGCCGAATTCAGGGCGCGTTCTCCGGTCGGATCCGCAGTCCGGTAAGGGCTGTGCTCGGGATCCTGCAAAAAACTCAAGGTCGCTGTGCTGGTCAATTCCAGATACTCCTGCTGGTCTTCGGCCGTAATCGCCCACTTTGAGGTGTTGGCCAGCGAGCGCAGAACCTTTTGATACTGCTGTAGACGGTTCAGGAGCAGAAGTGAATTAAACAGTTTTTTGTTGGTGCCGAAGGAAAAGATCGTGTCCGCCAGGATACTGCGCATGAGTTTGTCATTGTCGGAGAAATCCTTGCGCCCGATCGACCTGGCCAATGGCCAGACTTCAGGAGCGACGTGGGCTTCAAAACGCATTTCCCAATAGGCATGTTTGAGCAGCACGCTGTTGTAGGTTTGGATCAGTTTGTAGGGCACAAAGTACGAATGAGCCACGGTGTCAGAGGCGAGATGGCTCAGGTAGCCGTAGGCGCACGCCCGCTGACTGTCTGTCGTGGCCTGGTTGAGGATTTTCAGGCCCATCCGCCAAGAATGACAGTGTCTCAGGTAATGGGTGTATTTTTTGCCCAGTGTGATGTCGGCACTGATACAGCCGTAAAGGTAGTCATTCGGGTGGGCTGCAAGTATAATGCGTAGGGCTTCCGGAAGCCGGGCCAGATTGTCGAGAATCCAGGTTCCGGTCTGCAGGTGGACGCCGATGCCCCAGGCCAGGGCCTCGGACGGCAAAAGCAGTGTGACAAGGACACATGTCAAGGTAGCAGAGAACAACCATTTCATCGGATAATTGTACCGTCCTTTTTTATAATAATATACTTTCTGCAAGAGTTTTGTCAGTCAAATATGCCCGAGCAGTTATTAAATGATATTCGCACGACTTTGGCGTCTGCCCGTAGCCAGCTCGAGTACCTCTCCGACCTCGGTGTGGAGACCCTGTGCAGGCATGCGGCGGCTGGCGATCTAACACAGGATATCGGCGCATCGGCAAGCCTGGAAGAAACCCTCGATGCGATTCGTCAGGATTTGGGCGATTGCCAGCGCTGTGGTCTTGCAGCGTCGCGTAAACAATTGGTTTACGGTATCGGTAATCCAAGTGCGCGTCTGGTTCTGGTCGGTGAAGCTCCAGGTCGTGAGGAAGATCAGAAAGGTGAGCCTTTTGTCGGTGAAGCGGGACGGTTGCTCGACAGAATTCTCCTGGCAATGGGCATGCAGCGTGCCGACGTCTATATCTGCAATGTGCTGAAATGCCGTCCACCGGACAATCGTGATCCGCAACCTGAAGAAGTGGCAACCTGTGAAACTTTTCTGACCAGGCAGATAGCGGCGATCAAGCCGCAGGTGATCGTCGGCCTCGGACGATTCGCGGTGCAGAGTCTGTTGCAGAGCAAGGTTCCGATCAGCCGCATCCGGGGAGAATGGCAGACTTACCAAGGGATCCCGCTGATGCCGACCTATCATCCTGCCTATCTGTTGCGGAATCCGGAGGGTAAACGGGATGTCTGGGAGGATATGAAGGAAGTCATGCGTTGTTTGCACGCCGGAGCAGACAACCCATGAATTGCCGTGAATTGCTGCTGGCAGAGGATGTGACGGTCAGCCGGCCTGGCAATGATGGCTCCTTCGAGCGCATCCTGGAAAAAACCACGCTTGGCGTCACTCCCGGTGAAGTGCTCGCGGTGGCCGGGCCGTCCGGCAGCGGCAAGAGTACACTGTTGCGGCTGTATAACCGT
>JBFLJZ010000077.1:0-4129 GCA_040882925.1 Desulfuromonadales bacterium | reverse complement strand
TTGACCACTTCCACCCCGAAACCATCATCCGTCATGATCGAATTGCCCAGTCCAAGGACCAGGATTGACATTAAAGGTCCTCCGGTTCAATGAAACGGTAACCGCTGAAGATACCGCTCATGGTACCGTTGCGCATCTTGACATCCATCAGCCAGCCACTGTAGATGTGGTTGATGATAAAGCCGGCCAGCAGCCACATGACACCATGGTGCAACAGGCGCAGCCACTGGTTACCGACCAGGACATTCACCCCGCCGAGAATGCTGTCCCAGAAGCCGCCGGGTGCGAATTGCCCGTACATGGCGAACCCTGAAACAATCTGGAAAATAAAGAGGGCGAAGATGCCGATATAGGCGGTTGCTGCAACCGGGTTATGACCAACCTCGTAGGTGATCTTCTTGCCGGTGAAGGTGTAGTAACGGAACATCTTGATAAAATTCCGTCTGCCTTCGGCGGTGATCCAGGGGATAAATGCCTTCCAGGACGCATGCTGGTTGCCGACAAACATCCAGATGATGCGTGCGGTGACCGACACCGCAAAAAGGTAGGCGAAGACAAAGTGCAGGAACCGCATCCAGCCCATGATATACATCGATGAGTCTGGCGCTGTTATGAACGGACTGCCGATGTAAAAGCCGGTGATCGACAGCATGATCATCGAGATCACGTTGATCCAGTGGCAGATGCGCACCGGCCATTGCCATACATAATGTATTTCAAGCATGTTCTGCGCCTCCTTCCTTTAAAGGATCCGGACCTTGACGATCTCCGTTCCCTTGCCGTCCATAACGTGCACGGCGCAGGCCAAGCAGGGATCGAAGGAATGGATCGTCCGCAGGATTTCCAGCGGATTCTCCGGGTCGGCAATCGGGGTGCCGATCAGGCTCGATTCGTAGGGGCCCATTTGCCCGGCCGCGTCACGCGGGCCGGCGTTCCACGTCGAGGGGACTACGGCCTGGTAGTTGGCGATCTTCTGGTCCTCGATGCGGATGAAGTGGCCGAGCGCACCGCGTGGGGCTTCGTGGTAACCGAATCCCTGGGCTTCCTTCGGCCAGGTTGCCGGCTCCCAATGCTCCTTGTTGAACACATCCAGGTTGCCGCGACCCATGTTGTCAGCCAGTTGATCGAGCCAGAGCTCGTTCTTCTGCGCCAGCAGCAGTGCATCGACGCCGCGGGCGGCGGTCCGGCCGAGCGTTGAGAAGAGCGCTGTTGCCGGGGCATTCAGCTTGCCGAGGACGAAGTTGACCGTATCGACGACCTCTTTGACGCCGGAGGCGTAGGCGACCAGCACACGCGCCAGCGGGCCGACTTCCATCGGCTGGTCCAGGTACCGGGGCGATTTGACCCAGGAGTACTTGCCGTCGGTGTCGAGAAATTCGTACGGCGGCTGCGGCCCGGTATAGTTATCGTTCGTTTCACCTTCGTAGGGGTGCAGCCCCCTGTCGTCGCCCTTGGCATAGTTGTACCAGGAGTGGGTGACGTACTCGGTGATCTTCTTCTCGTCCATCTCCATGACGTTGGCCAGATCCTTGCCCATGATGACACCGCGCGGGAAGAACAGGCTGCCGGTGCCGGGGCTGTTGTCCATCGGGAAATCGCCGTAGGACAGGAAGTTGCCGACCCCGCCGCCGATGCCGGCCCAGTCGAGATAAAAAGGCGCAACGGCGAGCAGGTCGGGGATGTAAACCTGTTCGACGAAGGCGCGGGCCTGGCGCAGCAGCTTGCGGATGTAGGCGATCTTGTCGGCGTTGATGGCGTTCTGGCTGTCAGGGTCGACCGGGATCGACATGCCGCCGACCAGGAAGGTCTGCGGATGCGGGTTCTTCGAGCCGAGGATGGCGTGGATCTTTATGACATCCTTTTGCCATTCCAGAGCTTCCAGATAGTGGGCAACGGCCATCAGGTTGGCTTCCGGCGGCAGCTTGTAGGCGCTGTGTCCCCAGTAGGCATTCTGAAACGGTCCGAGCCGGCCGGTACCGGCAAACGCGGCGACCTTGTCCTGGACGCCCTTAAAATAGGTCGCACTCGCCTTCGGCCAGTTGGAAACAGACTGCGCCAGCTTGGCCGTGGCCGCCGGGTCGGCAGACAGGGCACTGACGATATCGACCCAGTCAAGCGCATGCAGATGATAGAAATGAATCACATGGTCCTGCACGTTCTGGATGCCCATGATCAGGTTGCGGATCAGGCGGGCATTATCCGGAATCTGAATGTTCAGGGCATCTTCCACCGCACGGATGCTGGCCATCGAGTGCACCGTAGTACAGACACCGCAGAAGCGCTGGGTGAAGTGGTGGGCATCACGCGGATCGCGCCCCTTGAGGATCGTCTCGATGCCGCGAAAGGCCGTGGAGGAGCTCCATGCATCGACGATCTTGCCACCATCGATCTGTGCCTCGATACGCAGGTGGCCTTCTATGCGGGTAATTGGATCAACGGCAATTCTTTTGGCCATCGGTTAGTCCTCCTTGACGATCTTGTCTTCTTCCATGGCATCACCCTTGCGGAAGCAGCTTGCCACACCGTGGATGCCGAAAGCCACCGCAGTGGCCGCCGCCAGACCGATACCGATTTTGTCGGCCGTATCTTCGATGCCAAAACCGGGGACCTTGGGCAGGCGTCGGTAGAAAGGACTCATGGTGTCCCAGAAGCCTGGCTCCGAACAACCGATGCAGCCGTGGCCAGCCATGACCGGCCATGACACTCCTTCGTTGTAACGGATGGTCGGGCAGTTGTGGAAGGTCTCCGGGCCCTTGCAGCCGACCTTGTACAGGCAATACCCCTGGCGGTGGCCGGGGTCACCGAACGATTCCGCATATTGTCCGGCATCAAAATGGCCGCGCCGTTCGCAATTGTCATGAATGCGCTTGCCGTAGGCAAACTTTGGGCGACCGAGGCGGTCGGTTGCCGGCAGCGAACCGAAGGTCAGAAAGTGCACGATGGTTGCGGTCAGGTTTGCCGCATTGACCGGGCAGCCGGGGAGGTTGACGATGGTCGCGCCGGGGACCAGTTCGCTGACCGACTTGGCCTCCGTCGGGTTCGGTGCAGCGGCCGGAATGCCGCCGAAAGCAGCGCAGGAACCGACTGCAATCGTCGCCGCAGCGTTCTGCACCAGTTGTCTGCAGTCGTCTGCCGCACTTTGCCCGCCGATTGTACAATAGCCGCCATTGGCACCCATAGGAATCGAGCCTTCAACGATCAGGATATATTGGCCCTTGTACTTCTCCATGGCGTCATGCTTGGATTTTTCAGCCTGGTGTCCGGCCGCAGCCATAATCACATCCGCATACTCGATGGAGAGCAGGTCGAGGATGATATCACCGGCGGTCGGCTGATTGGCGCGCAGGAAAGCCTCCGAATCGCCGGAACAGCTCTGGTACTCAACCCAGATCACCGGCGGGCGGTTGTCCTCGACCGCCCGGGCGACTTGTGGCAGCATCGTCACCGGCAAGGCCAGGGCAGCGGTTGTGACCGTGCAGAACTTGATAAAGTCGCGGCGGCTGATCCCTCTGGCCTCCATACGCTGGAGGATCTCCTCTGGAATCCGAGGGGTGATATCCGGGCCGGTTTTCATGGAACGACCTCCTTTCGGTGTCTGTCACTAAAAGCGTAAACGTATTAAATTCAATATATTATGATGCTGCCTGAGATGCTGCCAAGAAAAAGACCGCACCCCTTGATAAATGCTAAAACAACGTTTTGTCAAGTAAAAACCTGGCTTTTCTGAAAAATTTTTCATCCTGCCAAAAGGCGCCTGCATTTAACGGTTAATAACCGTTCTTTTTGACATTAAATATATCTCGTTACTCATAAGTATTAGGCGTTTAGTTTGAGTTTTTCAGCCGGCCTTTTGCCGGCTTGCTGTTATAATTGAAAAGTCGACCGTTAAGGATGTGTCATATGTACCAGCTTATTGAGCACACGGCAGATATGGGCATCGAAGCATGGGCGGATTCTGCCCCGATGGTTCTTCTGCAAATGGCGCTAGGCATAAAAACTCTGATGTATGGGCAAAGCCCGGCCTCTGCCATTCTTGACACGGAGATCGTCCTGCATGCCGACGACCCGGTCGAACTACTGGTCTGCTGGCTGAATGAAATCGTCTATTGGAGCGAAAAGAACAACCTGG
>JBFLJZ010000348.1:0-4118 GCA_040882925.1 Desulfuromonadales bacterium | reverse complement strand
CCATGAGCTCGAGGACCTGGCGAAAGCTCATTCCCGAGAAGTCGGGCATCTGCGGCACGTCGGACGGCGTAACAGCCATCAGGTGCCGCAGGCTGTTTTGTTCCGGTGTGACGGCATCAACAAATATCTGCTCCAGCGAAGGCAAGCTTTGACCGGCTGGTGCCTCCTGGTTAGGCGCAACTTTGAGATATTGCATTGCCTGGGCGGCAATCCTTGAGAATACCGGCGCCGCTATCAGCCCACCGTACACGCCTTTTTTCGGTTCATCTATCGTCACCAGCATGACGATCCGCGGCGCCTCGGCCGGCAGGAAGCCGACAAATGAAGCAACCCGTTTGTCCGTCGAATAGCCCCCGGTGATCGGGTCAACCTTCTGCGCCGTGCCGGTCTTGCCGGCGACCCTGAACCCCGGCACCCGGGCGTTGGTCGCCGTACCGCCGTCCTCGGTGGTCATCTCCATCATCCGGCTCACCAGTGTGGCCACGTCCCGGGCAATCACTTTGCGCACCACATGAGGCTGGTTCTTGCGTGTCACCTGGCCCTGGCTGTCAACAACCCGTTCGACGACGAAGGGCTCCATCAGGTAACCGCCATTGGCAATCGCTGCGGTCGCCGCGGTCAACTGAAGTGGTGTCACGCTGACCCCCTGGCCAAAGGAGATCGCTGCCAGATCGACTTCGAACCATTTGTCTGGTGACCGCAATATGCCATTTGCCTCGCCGGGCAAATCTATACCGGTTGGCCGGCCGAAACCGAAATCCACGAGGTAGCGGTGGTAGGTTTTTCGCTCCAGCATTTTGCCGATTTTCGCCGAACCGATATTCGAGCTGTACTTGATGATTTCCGCCGGAGTCAGTTTCTGATACTTCTTGTGATCATGGATATATTTGCCACCGACCCGAAACACACCGTTTTCACAATCAATTTTCTGTCTGGTGCTGACAACTGCCTCATTCAGGGCGGCCGCCATCAAAAACACCTTGAACGTCGAACCGGGCTCAAAGGAATCACAGACGGCGCGATTCCTCCACTGGTGGGGTTTGTAGCGGAAGAATGCGTTCGGATTGTACTCGGGAGAACTTGCCATGGCCAGGACCTTGCCGGTTGACGGCTCCATCATGACCACGCTGCCCGCCCTGGCTTCGGCCGTACGCAACCCTTCAGCAAGTTCGCGCTCGGCAAGATACTGCAGGTTCTTGTCGAGAGTCAGGTAGAGGTCATGTCCGCGTGTTGCTCCCTGAATCTGTGGCGAAGCGTTGCTCAGACCACGTCCCATCGCGTCACGCTCTATCACCAGGTACCCGCCTCGGCCGAGAATCATCTTGTCGTACTCAAGCTCCAGTCCTTCCAGCCCTTTCGGGTCAAGCCCGGTGAAACCGAGCAGGTGCCCGGCGATACTTGAATTGGGATAGAAACGGCGGTGCTCCTTGATCATGCCGACACCTTGGAGTTGCATAGCCTTGATTTGACTGCTCTGGCTTGGTGTGATCTGGCGTTGCAGCCAGACAAAGTTTCTGTTGCCCTGCAACTTTGACTTGATTGTCCTGCTCGAAACGCCCAGGACTTTTGCCAGAGACTTTGCCACCCCGGCCGAGTTTTTCAGCTTGCCTGGCTCGGCATAAACCGAATCGACATCAACGCTGACGGCGAGTTCTTCACCGTTACTGTCGAAAATCGTGCCGCGCTGCGGGGTTAAGGGAATGACCTTCTGATGCTGACGTTCGGCACGTTCATCCCATTGTTGCTCCTGCAGAACCTGGAGATCGAAGGCACGTATCGCGACCAAAGCAAAACAGAGAGTGAAAACCACCCCTATCAAGCGGATGCGAAAGCGGACACCTTTCTCCAGTTCTTTCATCAATCCACCGTAATCACCTGATCAGCAGAAGGCAGACGCAAATGCAGTTCCTGCCGAGCCACCCGTTCAATTCGTTCAGGGCTCCTCAGGCTGGCTGCCTCGAGACGCAGATTTGATGTCTCCTGACGCAGGTTGCGTAGCGTACTTTCCAGTTGGGACATTTCATATTCCAGGCTGGTCACCTGAACCCGGGACCAGACGAAAAATAGCGAGACCAAAAGCAACAGTGCAATAAAACCGAGGACCGGCAAAAGGTTCGGGCGTCGCAGGGCAAAGCCGTTGATTTTCGGTAACGCTTTAATCGTTGTGTCAGACATCGTGGGACTCCTCTGCGGCAAGCTTTTCCATTGCTCTCAACACGGCACTCCTGGCACGTGGATTGTTTTCAACTTCTTCGGCCGTCGCCCGGACTCCTTTTCGAGTAACGACGCTGGCGACCGGTTTCTGCCCGCAGGCACAGACCGCCAGACGGGGTGGGCAGATACAATCGACAGACAAGGCGCGGAAAGTCTGCTTGACGATCCTGTCTTCGAGCGAGTGAAAGCTGATCACCACCAGCCGCCCTCCGACTTTCAGCCTGCGCGTGGCAGCGTCAATCCCTGCCCGCAGGCTGTCCAACTCGCCATTGACATAAATTCTTAACGCCTGGAAGACCCGGGTTGCCGGGTGGATGCGTTGAGGGCCCTTGACGCGTGGCACAACCCGGCTGACCAGCTCGGCCAGTTGCAGCGTGGTTTCAATCGGCTGCCGTTCACGAACCGCCACGATCTCCCGGGCCACCCTGCGCGCCCAGCGCTCCTCGCCGTATTCACGGAAGATGCGCTGCAAATGATCCGCTTCAGCCTCGGCAATCACCTCTGCTGCGGAGATCCCGACCGAAGGATTCATCCGCATGTCAAGCGGGCCTTCTTCACGAAACGAGAATCCCCGTATCGGGCTGTCCAGCTGGTAGGAGGAAACTCCGAGGTCCAGGACGACCCCGTCAAGCATCGCAATCCCAAGTGCGTCGAGATGTGACTCCATGCCGGAAAAATTCCCCTGCCGAAGCACCGCTCTGTCACCGAATTCCGCCAGGTTTCTGACGGCAGCCTGTAATGCCTCTGCATCATGATCGAGTCCGACCAGGATGCCGTCGGGAGATATCACCTCAAGGATCAGTCGGGCATGACCGCCGCCACCCAGGGTACCATCCAGGTAGATGCCCCCGCGACGGGGTTCGAGGTAACGCAGCACCTCATCGGCCATCACCGCAACATGCCTGAACGCATTCGAAGTCAAAGAGCTACAATCCCAGGTCGAAACGCTTTTGCCGGTCGTCCGCCAGTCGCTGTTCCGCTTCGGCCAGCATCTCGAGGTATCTTGACTTGTTCCAGATCTGGATTTTCTTCGCCCCGCCGACAATGACCACATCGCGCACGCCGTCCGTATCGAGCTGGCAATACTCACGCAGCGATTGCGGCAGCTGGATGCGCCCCTGCTTGTCGAAGGCACATTCGGTTGCGGGGGTTACTGTTGTAAAGTAGAGGTCTTCGCGGAACTGGTCGTTCGGCAACTGGGCGAATTTCTCAAGGAAAAGTCCCCACTCGGAGACCGGGTACGCAACAATACCGCAACGGTCCTGCGTCACGACCAGTGTTTCATCTTCGAACAATTCTTTCAGCTGCTCGCGAAACCTGGCCGGGATACTCGCCCGCCCCTTTGCATCGATCGAATTGAAATAGACGCCCTGGAATCCCATTTGGCCCTCTTTGGCCTAAAAATACACTATTCACCACTTTCTGGGCAAATATAGTCGCAGAGTCCTTTGCTGTCAAGAAATATTTCAATTTTCTAAGGGGTTAGGTCATTTTGTGGAGGTCACAAAACAGCTTCCGGAGGCTAGGGACCGGATGCCGCGCACAGGCTTACAAAAAGATCGAAGAAAACAACTCTCTATTTTTCAGGTGGATATGTTAATAAGCTAACAAATTGCATGAAGCTGCAGGAAGCTCTTGAAGGGACTGGCGCGGGCAGTGAATGATCAGCTTGACACTCTGATGTCGCCTGCGCAACGTCTTTGTCTTGGTGGTCTACTGTTTGATTATCTGCATCTCGATCTTCTCGATACGGCGATCGACCACCTCGCGCACCGTGAAGCGAGCTCCCTCCACCTCGCAGACATCACCCTCTTCCGGGATGCTGCCAATTGAATCCAGCAGGAAACCGGCCAGGGTGTTGACATGCTCAACGGATAAGTTCAGACCGAAGCGTCGGTTGATAT
>JBFLJZ010000347.1:0-3987 GCA_040882925.1 Desulfuromonadales bacterium | reverse complement strand
GAGAGCCGCGACCATCCGGTCAAGTTCCCGAACAAGGCCCGGTTTTACGCCGACCTCTACAACGACCTGAGTTCCCGGCGAAATCCCGCAGAGTGGCTGCTGGTGGTCGGTGACATGAACGTTGCGCCGCAAGACCTCGACATCGGCATTGGTGACGAGAACGTCAAAAGGTGGCTGCGCACCGGCAAGTGCAGCTTCCTGCCCGAAGAGCGACAGTGGTTGCAGCGTCTCTGCGAGTGGGGTTTGATCGATACCTTTCGCGCCTGTCATCCGCAGACCAGTGACCGGTTCAGCTGGTTCGATTACCGCAGTCGCGGTTTCGAGGCGAATCCGCCGCGCGGCCTGCGGATTGACCTGGTCCTGGCCAGCGCACCTCTTGCCGACTGCTGTGTCGCCGCGGGCATCGACTACGATATCCGGGCCATGCAGAAGCCGTCCGATCATGCTCCGGTCTGGGCGGAGTTTAAATAAAAAGCTTTTGCGTTAAACTGATCGCCCCTGAAGCGGGCGCAAAATCCCCTTGCTTGTTGATTTACGCAATGGTCATGCCCTGCATTTTTGCCTTGCCTGCCGGGTTTGCTTGTACCCGTCGAAGGAGCAAGGTAAACTGACTGCTGTAAACACCTTATGGATATGACAATGTCAAATAGCCTGCTGGCCAAGCTGACGACCCTGCTGGAGATGATCAAGTTCTCCCACACGGTTTTTGCCTTCCCTTTTGCCCTGATGGGTGTGGTGCTCGCTTCGCTGGAAAGTGGCAGCGCGCCGACGTTCGGCCAGGTCTTCTGGGTCTGCGTTGCCATGGTCGGCGCCCGGACCGGGGCGATGGGGTTGAATCGTATTATTGACGCACGCATCGATGCTGAGAATCCTCGGACTGCCGATCGCCACCTTCCGGCAGGCAAAGTCAACATGACTGAAGCCTGGCTGCTGGTGCTCGGCGCTTTCGCCCTGTTTTTGGTTTCTGCCCGGATGCTCAACCCGCTGTGCCTGAAGCTGGCGCCAGTGGCTATTTTCTTCCTGGCCCTGTACAGTTTCTGCAAGCGATTTACCGCCATGGCCCATATTGTGCTGGGCGTATGCCTGGCAGCGGCGCCGATCGGCGCCTGGATCGCGCTGCGCGGTGATATCGGCTGGCCGGTCATGGTGCTTGGCACTGCAGTGCTGTTCTGGGTGGCCGGTTTCGATATCTTTTACGCGCTGCAGGATTACGAACATGATCGGGGTAAGGGTCTTTTTTCCATTCCTTCGCGCTTTGGTATCGAGCGCTCGTTCCTGATTGTCCGCATCTTCCACGTGCTGATGGTGGTCCTGCTGTTGTCGCTGGTGTTCAGCAAGGGGTTGGGGGGCATTTACCTTGCCGGTGTCCTGCTGGTCGCCGGACTGCTGATCTACGAACACCTGCTGGTCAAGCCTGATGACCTGTCGCGTCTGGATGCGGCCTTTTTCAACATGAACGGCTACATCAGTGTGACAATCCTCCTGTTCACTTTTGTGGACGCACTGGTCTAGATCGGGGGAACCATGTCGACAGACAACCACGAGATTCGCCATTTTGTTGTCGCTATCACCGGGGCTTCAGGCTCGATCTACGGCCTCAGACTGGTCAGTGAACTGTTGCGGTCCGGATGCCGGGTCAGTTTACTGCTGACAGAGGCGGGGCGCCAGGTCCTCAAGCATGAGGTCGGGCTCGACTGGTCGACGGAGAACCGGCAACAGCGTCACCAGGTGCAGGAATATTTCGCCAGTATCGCCGTCGACAGCCTGGATGTCGACGATTTCTGGACGGGCTCGGCCAGCGGGTCCAACCCTGCCGACGCCATGGTCGTCATGCCCTGTTCGATGGGCACCGCCGGCCGGATCGCCGCTGGCTTGAGCAGCAACCTGCTGGAGCGGGCAGCCGACGTCATGCTCAAGGAACGCCGCCAATTGATTCTGGTGCCGAGAGAGACGCCATTCAACACGATTCATCTCGAAAACCTGCTGCGTCTTGCGCAGGCTGGCGCTGTGATTCTGCCCGCCATGCCTGGCTTCTACCATGACCCCAACTCGATCTCTGACTTGGTCGATTTTGTCGTCGGCAAGGTGCTCGATCAATTAACGGTTGATCATGAACTGTTCGAGCGATGGGCTGAGAACAACGATTAACCGCGGTCCGGGCCAACCCCACGCATCAGGCTTGACCGGCGCGCTTTTGAGATGCCGGCGGGTTTGGCAATGCAGGGCATTGCTATCGATAAATACAGAGTTTGCATGTTAAACCTGATTGAAAATATCCGGGCCAAGCTCGAAAGCGGGGCCCGCATCTCTGATGCCGAAGCCTTGGCGCTGTTCGAGTCTGATGACCTGCTTGCGGTTGGTGAGCTGGCCGCAGTGGCCAACCGGCGGATCAATGACGACAAGGTTTTTTTCAACGTCAATCGCCATATCAACTACACCAATATCTGCGTCAACCGCTGCACCTTCTGCGCATTCAGCCGTGAAGACGAAGCCGATATAGGCGGTTATACCCTGGCGCTCAACGACATCCTCGAACGTGCTGCCGAGGCGGCTGACGCCGGTGCGACGGAAATCCATATGGTCGGGGGTTTGCATCCCGATTTGCCCTTTGACTTCTACCTCGAAATTCTGGCAGCGCTCAAAGCCGATAGCCCGCAGTTGCACATCAAAGCCTTTACCGCGGTCGAGATCGACTATTTTGCCGGGCTGACACAGCAATCGCCAGCTGATGTCGTTGCCGAGTTGAAGGCGGCCGGCCTCGACTCGATGCCGGGGGGAGGGGCGGAGATTTTTGCCACGCATGTGCGCAAACGGATCTGCCCGGAAAAAATCAGCGGTGAGCGTTGGCTCGAGGTCACGGAACAAGTTCACAACGCCGGGTTGAAGACCAATGCCACCATGCTCTTTGGCCATGTTGAAAATTTCGCCGACCGGATCGACCACCTGGCCCGACTGCGTCGGCTGCAGGATCGGACCGGCGGCTTCCAGGCATTTATCCCGCTCGCTTTTCAACCGGATAACACGCGGGTGCCAGCTGCCAAAGGGGCCGGTGGTGTCGATGCCCTCAAGACCCTGGCCGTCAGCAGGATCTATCTCGATAATTTCCGGCATATCAAGGCGTACTGGGTCATGCTCGGCTTGAAAGTCGCCCAGGTTGCACTCGCCTTCGGCGTCAACGACCTCGACGGCACCGTTGTCGAGGAACAGATCGGCCACGATGCCGGTGCCGATTCGCCACAGGTGGTCAGCAAGGACCAGCTGGTCGAACTGATTCGCAAGGCCGGCAAGCAACCGGTCGAGCGGGATACCTTATACAACGAGATCAAAACTTACTGAACCGCGAAGTGAGAAGTGCAAAGTGAGATTAGGTTCGCATCTCGCACTTCGCAACTCGCACCTCAGGAAACCATGCTTGAGCAGATTAAACGAAAACTTGACGCGGCCAAGCTTCTTGACAGGACCGAAGCCCTCTGGCTGCTGACCGAAGCCGACCTGCTTGGGCTGGGCCGACTGGCCGATGACCTGCGGCGGCAGAGGCATCCTGCGCGGCGGGTCTCGTTCGTTGTCGATCGCAACGTCAACTACACCAACGTTTGCACCACGCAATGCAGGTTCTGTGCGTTTTATCGTGACCGGTCGCATCCGGACGCTTATGTCCTGAGCTACGAGGACATTTTCAGCAAGGTCGAGGAGCTGGTCGAACGCGGCGGGACGCAGCTGCTGATGCAGGGCGGCCTGCACCCCGATTTGAAGATCGACTGGTTCGAGGAGCTGTTCCGCCAGCTGCGACATCGCTTCCCTGCGGTGCAGGTGCATTCACTGTCCCCGGCCGAGGTCGTGCATATTGCCGAAATCTCGAACATTTCGATGGCGGAATGCCTGGGTCGGCTGCACCTTGCCGGCCTGCAGTCTCTTCCCGGTGGCGGGGCCGAGATCCTGGTTGACAAGGTCCGTCAGGAGATTTCACCGAACAAGATCGGCTGGCAG
>JBFLJZ010000346.1:0-3096 GCA_040882925.1 Desulfuromonadales bacterium | reverse complement strand
TGAAGAAGTTATTATTCTGACTCCGTTTTTCGTTGAATATAAATTTTATACTGACAATCATGGAGGGACCACGAAAGAGGTCTGGACGGATCCGGAGACGTTTCAGCCTGATATCGCTGCCATTGAAGCCGCAATCACGAACAACACTCGCGCCATCATCATCAACTCACCGAACAATCCAACCGGTGCGGTATACAGTGCCGAGACCCTGACCGAGCTTGGCCGGATGCTGGATAGGAAGCAGGACGAGCTTGGCGACACGATTTACACGATTTCCGATGAACCATATGCAAGACTGGCTTTTGACGGCAACAGCGTGCCATCGGTTTTCAAGTACATCCGCAATGCCATTCTGGTCACGTCGCACTCAAAAGACCTGGCCCTTCCCGGAGAACGCATCGGCTACCTGGCCGCCAATCCGGCCATGGATGATGCCGCCCTGTTTATGGACGGGGCGGTATTCTGCAACCGCATTCTCGGCTTTGTCAATGCCCCGGCGCTGATGCAGCGACTGGTTGCAAAGCTGCAAAGTGAAAGTGTCGATGTCACCGAGTACCAGGAAAAGCGCGACGTCCTTTACAATCATCTCACCGAACTGGGCTTTGAACTTGTAAAACCGGGCGGCGGCTTCTATTTCTTCCCGAAATCGCCGCTTGAAGACGATGTGGAATTTGTCCGCCTGGCACAGCAGCAGAACATTCTGCTCGTTCCCGGTTCAGGTTTCGGCGCTCCGGGCTTTTTCAGGATCGCCTACTGTGTCGACATGGACATTATTCAACGCAGCCTGCCGGCCTGGGACAAACTGGCAAAAGAGGTGGGTCTATAGCAAAGGGGAATAAGCTGGCAGCAAGAAAGATTATTCATTCGTCTGGTAGCGGCTGACCAACTCTTCGGCAACAGCTATGATCCCGATGCCGGTCGGGCAGGTGCGATCACAGCGACCGCAAGCAATACAACCGAGTTCTCCCCAGCGCTCCACATCTGCGGCCAGCTTGTGGTGAATCCGCCGACGAGTACGTAATGCTTCGGTGCCGAGCGGGTTGTGCCCGCTTGCTTCACGCATGAATGCATCTAGCTGACAGGAGTCCCATACCCGGCTACGCTCGGTGACCTTATCGTATGTGCGGTCCTGAATGCAGAAGCAGCTGCAGGTTGGACAGGCCAGGTTACAGCCGCTGCAGAGAATGCAACGATCAGCAATTTCCGACCAAAATTGCTCTGGCACCTGATCGTTGATCAGTAGCTGACTGGCCTGGCGCAAAATATTCAGCGGTTCGGCAAGACTTTCGCTGCATTGACGCAAGGCCGTCAACAGCTCTGTCTCTCCATCGACAAAATCATGCAATTGCATTTTCCCTTTGCCGGAATGCCCCAAAGCCAACCAGCGCCCGTTGGTCCTGATGATCTCGAGATCACAATCTCCCGCAGACAGGGGCAGGAAAGCCTGATCAGGCCCGACCTCACCGGTCAAGGCAAGCAGCAGCGAGCCATCCCGGTTTCGTGAATAGACGTCATCTGCAGGGACGGCACTGAAAAACCTGTCGAGAAAGGCAATTCCGGCCAGATCAGACCGGTTCAGGCCGAACAATGCCAGCGGCTTATCCGCCGGCAAGGGAAGCTCAACCGCCCCGTCTGCATGGACTGTCAACAACCTTTCTGTCTGCGGAAAAAAGTATGCCGTCGGTTTGCGCTGTACCACCGGGCCATGCAACGACAGCTCGCCATCGCCGTAAGGAGCCAGCTGGCGGGTACCGTCAGCCAGCAGTTGCGGGACCTGCAGTCGATAATCCATGGCAAGCCGCTCCAGGAGTTGATGCAACTCCGCCAATTCCAACTGCTTCAACATGGCTCGATCCTGACTGCACAGACTTTGAATTCCGGGATACCGGATTCCGGATCAAGAGCGTTGTTGGTGAGGACATTAGCGGCACCTTCAGCAAAATGGAACGGGACAAAGACCTGTCCCCGGGGAACGCGATCAGTCAACTGTGCAGCTACGGTTATGGTGCCGCGACGACTGGTGATTTTGAGCTTCTGCTCAGCAGTAATCCGATACTGCGTCGCATCTTCCGGGTTAATCTCGACAAAAGCGTGTCGTTCCTCCCGGTCAAGAAGATGAGTCCGGCGTGTCATGCTGCCAGTGTGCCAGTGAAAATAGGTTCTGCCGGTATTGAGGAGCAATGGGTATTCGGTATCGGGCAGTTCCGCCGGAGGATGGTAATCGACCGGGCTGAAATATCCTTTGCCTCGGGAGCATTCTTCACCATGCAGGACCGGCGTGCCGTGATGCGTCGCATCCGGGCATGGCCACTGCAGGCCCTCGCCCTCCAGGCGCGCATAATTGACACCACCGTAGCTGGGAGTCAGTCCGGCGATTTCAAGCATAATCTCAGCCGGGCTGTGATAGTTGGCACGCACTCCGCAGCGTTGCAGCAATTCAACCAGGACCTGCCAGTCGGCACGAGCTGCACCCGGCGGCTCCACAGCTTTGCGGCCCAGCTGTACGCGACGCTCGGTTGAGGTGTAGCTGCCATCCCGTTCGGCATAGCAGGCCGCCGGCAAGACGATATCCGCCAGCCGCGCGGTTTCGGTCAAGAAGATATCCATTACAATCAGAGTATCGAGACGCTCCAGGGCCTTGCGTACCAGGGCTTGATTGGCATCTGAAACGATCGGGTTTTCACCCAGAATCAACATCCCGAGGACCTGGCCTTCTGCAGCAGCTTCAATGGCGTGTGTGGACATCATGCCGGGCGCCTGCGGCAGGTCCACACCCCAGGCAGCAGAAAACTTTTCCCGGCAAGCCGGCTCGGCAACTTTTTGATAGCCGCTGTAGACATCGGGCAGTGCACCCATGTCGCAAGCCCCCTGGACATTGTTCTGCCCACGCAACGGGTTTATCCCGGTCCCGGGTCGGCCCAGATTACCCGTCAGCAGGGCCAGGTTCGAAATTGCCCGAACATTATCGACACCATGACTGTGCTGGGTAATGCCCATGGCATAGACAAGCATCGCTTTATCGGCATGCGCAAAGAGCCGCGCGGCGGCAAGGACCTGTTCAGGCATCAATCCGGTGATGCGCGCGACTGTTTCCGG
>JBFLJZ010000345.1:0-7926 GCA_040882925.1 Desulfuromonadales bacterium | reverse complement strand
TAACAGATGCGATCGGCCTTGCTGGTGAAGACGTTGTCTTTGCCGACGATCGACTGCAGTTCGTTTATGATCTGATCTGAAAGCATTTCCAACCTCGTGATCCGTGATCCGTGATGCGTGATCCGTGATTTGTGATTTGTGATGCGTGATCCGTGACAGACAAAAACTTTTACCGATCACCGATCACTGGTCACGTTTTCTTTAAGATTGGCAGGATTGTGCCGCCGTCCGGGATGACCACGATCTCCGGGTTAACCGGCAGCTGTTTGTATGCCATCTGCAGAGCTTCGTCAAGACTTGCGGCTTTTTCCATGCCCATTTTTTTCGTCTGCTCGCAGGTGAACTCGCTGACCAGGATGACGCGCCAGGCACGCGCCTTGCTCAAGGTTGACCAGGCGGTCTGGCCGTTGATCTCGTAACGGCTACGCAAGGCCTTCTCGAAGATATCCAGGTCTTCGTAATTGAACCAGTCGAAGAAGGTGTCGTTGCCGAAGCCGTCCGGGCAGGCTGCCAGAAGGATCACCGTCCCACCCGGCTTGACCGCATGCACACCGTAATCGAGGGCCTTGTGGGCCTGGATGAAGTTGATGTCCTTGGGGTGTCCGCCGCAGGAGACGATGGCCAGGTCCGCCGCCCGCTCCAGGGGGATTGTGTACAAACTCTTCGCCAGCTCGCAGCCGGCCAGATGCGCTGTTTCCAGTGCCCCGCAAAAGACCCTGGCAATCCGCTTGTCTGCCGTGAGCACCGTGTTCAGGATAAAGTCCGGGTTGATCTTGCGGGCCGCTGCTGTGATCGCATGGTGCACCGGGTTGTCGTCGAGGTTCGCCGTGCAGGCCTGTGGATTGCGCCCACCCTGCTCCGGCGGGTTGAAAATCGCGAAGTGCGTGGCCATGCAGGTTTCCCGGCTGGCCACACCAGGCACCAGGCTCTTGCGCCCGCCGCCGAAACCGGCAAAGTAATGCAGGCCGATGGTGCCGGTGACGATCACCCGTTCGGCTGCTACGACCCGCCGGTTGATCTGGACCGGCAGCCCGGACGACGTCATGCCCAGGTCGACCAACTCTCTGTGGTCGTCACATTCATGGTCATAGACCTTGATGCGCCCGTACACAGGGCCAAGGATTGTACGATGCTCGGCGACCGATTGTTTGCGATGAATGCCGAGCGCGATGACGATCTCGATATCGTCGTCGTCGATGCCGCAGCGGTTCAGCTCTTCGATCAGGATCGGCAGGTAGATGTCACTGCCGGTATAACGGGTGATGTCTGAGGTGACGATGACGACACGTTCGCCGGGCTCGAGAATCTCACATAAAGCTGGTGTCCCGAGGGGGGCTGCCAAGGCTCTGCGGACCTCTTTGTCAGGATCGGGAAGTTCTGGCAGGGTTGCTGCGGACAGGACCGGTGCCACCAGGTCTGTGGCAAAGCTTGCCGTGCCGTATTTCAGTTCGATATGACTCAATTCGTGCCTCCAGAGACCACGACCCATTGTAGGTCGTTCCGAGGTTGCGGTGCAAGTTAATGGTGACGGTCGTTGACAGTCCGAACCGGTCAGCCTAGAATGATTGACCTGTCTGCTTGCAGAGGAGTCACGTGAAACAGAAAACCATCTACAGCTGTCAGCAGTGCGGCATGCAGAGCCCCAAATGGCTCGGCAAATGCCCGGACTGCGGCCAATGGAACACCCTCGTCGAAGAGACCGTGAACATTGTCAAAAAGGGTGGCAGAACGGTCCCTCTGCGTTCCGAGAGCGCTCCGGTGCGACTGGCGGAAGTCTCATCCACAGACGAGGATCGCCTGCAGTGCGGCATTGTCGAATTCGACCGGGTCCTCGGTGGCGGCGTCGTGCCCGGTTCCTTCACCCTAATTGGCGGCGACCCGGGGATCGGCAAATCGACCTTGCTGCTGCAGGCTGCCGGCAAATGGACCCACACCGGGCCGGTTCTCTACGTGACCGCCGAAGAATCGACCCGACAGGTCAAGCTGCGTGCTGGTCGTCTCGACGTCGTCGCCGAAGACCTCTACCTTCTGGCCGAGACCTCTCTGGAAGGGGTCCTTGAACGGGTCCGTGAGCTGAAGCCGGATTTCCTTATCGTCGATTCAATCCAGACGATCTTTACTGCGGCGCTTGAGTCGGCACCTGGCAGCGTCAGCCAGGTACGCGAATGCGCCGGACGGCTTATGCACCTGGCCAAGGGCGAGGGCATCCCCACATTTATCGTCGGACATGTCACCAAGGACGGATCGATCGCCGGGCCGCGCATGCTCGAGCACATGGTCGACACCGTTCTCTACTTTGAGGGAGATGCCGGCCATCCTTACCGGATTCTCCGGGCGGTCAAGAATCGTTTCGGTTCGACCAATGAAATTGGTGTCTTCGAGATGAAGGATGCCGGGCTCAAAGAAGTGCCAAACCCTTCCGAGCTGTTCCTTGCGGAACGTCCCGAGGAGGCCTCTGGCAGCGTCGTCGTCCCGGCTATGGAAGGCACCCGGCCGATCCTGGTGGAGATTCAGGCCCTGGTTTCGGGGGCCGCATACGGTAATCCGCAGCGCAAAGCTATGGGCATCGACGCCAACCGGATCGCCCTGTTGGTTGCCGTGCTGGAAAAGAAAGTCGGTTATGCGATGCTGGCCCAGGACGTCTTCGTCAATGTTGCCGGGGGAGTCCGTCTTGCCGAACCCGCGGTCGACCTTGGCGTGGTTGCGGCCCTGGCATCGAGTCACCTGAATCGTCCGCTGGATAAGCGTACGGTGCTGTTCGGCGAAATCGGCCTGGCCGGCGAAGTCCGCGCCGTCGCGCATCCGGAACTGCGCGTCAAAGAAGCAGCCCGGCTCGGCTTCAACCGGTGTCTGCTCCCCTACGGCAACCTGAAAACCCTGGATAAGCCCAGCGGCATCCAGCTGTTCGGCGTGCGCAGTGCGACAGAGGCCCTGGAGGATTTATTTCAGTGAGGACGTGCGAAACGCGAAGTGCGAGGCGGGAAAAATCCTTGTCGCAGCTCGCACCTATATTTCGCCCCTCGCGAGCGAGGAACGAGCAATGAAGGAGTTGACCCATTTCAATGAAGCTGGCAAAGCGATCATGGTTGATGTCGGTGACAAGGAGAGCACCCGCCGGGCTGCCGTAGCGCGCGGCGAGATACGCATGCATCCGGATACGCTCGGCAGAATCCTCGACAAGCGGATTGCCAAAGGTGACGTGCTGGATGTCGCCCGATTGGCCGGGATCATGGCGGCAAAGAAGACCCCCGAGCTGATTCCCCTCTGCCATCCCCTGCTGATCGACAGCGTCGAGGTTGATTTTGCCCCTGATAGTGAAGAGTCGCTGGTGAAGATCGAGGCAAGGGTGCGTGTCAACGGCCGGACCGGTGTCGAAATGGAGGCTCTGACGGCGGTTTCGGTTGCCGCTCTGACAATTTACGATATGTGCAAGGCCGTGGACCAAGCCATGACGATCGGCCCGATCCGACTGGTAGAGAAGCAGGGCGGCCGCAGTGGCCATTTTATCAACCCCGGGGAACGAGCCTAGTGGAACAGCAAAAAACATTTGTCATCAGGCGCTCCTTTGTCGTGCCGATGGGCCTGCTGGTTGCCCTGACCCTTGCCCTGCTGGTGGTCTGCCTGCTCCAGGGCCAGCCGCTTGCCAAGGTGATTATCCTCGCCGGCCTGATTACGCCACTGGCTATCCTGTTTGTCGAAAGTGCGTTCCGCAGGGTCGTGATCGACGCAACAGAAGTGACCGCTTGCCGCCCCTTCCGACAGCGCCGGATGCGTTTTGCCGATGTCACGAGCTTGGAGACGGTGCGCGTGCGCAGCCGGGTTTTCATGACTTTGGCCGCCGGTGATGATGACTTCCTGATTATCTCCAACTCTTACGGCGATTTTGCGGTTTTGCTGGACAGCCTGATCGAATCGGTGCCGGCAGGTGCGGTGACCGATGAGACCCGGCAGCTTGCAAAACAGCCGCCTGTCCGACAGGCGGATGTCTTCACCGCATGGTTTGCGGTGGTTGCCATGGCTTATGTGCTGCTGGCACAGTTCAGTTCGTGAACGGCTGAATCGGGTATTTAGGTTGACTTGAAGGTCAATTTCATTTAATTTGTGCCCGTTCTAGTTTGAGGAGTTTTCTTATGAAAAAAGCCAAGTTGGAGGAGTTTCGCCAATTGCTGCAGGGGCAGATGGATCAGTTGCTCCGTGAAGCGGGCAAAACGGTCTCCGAAATGACCGATGAAAAGACCAATTTCCCCGATCCCACCGACCGGGCCTCGCTGGAGTCCGACCGCAATTTCGAATTGCGTATCCGCGATCGCGAACGCAGGCTGATTAACAAGATTCGCGAGGCGCTCGACCGCATCGACTCCGGAGAGTTCGGAGAATGTGAAGATTGCGGTGAGCAGATCGGTGAAGCGCGCCTCAAGGCCCGTCCGGTGACGACCCTGTGTATCGAATGCAAGACTGAACAGGAGCGTCAGGAAAAGATCGGTTGATTTACTTCGGTCATTGCCGGCAGGCAGGAGGAGAGCATGCCGGGCGAACCAATTGATCCTCGTCACAACCAGACAGCGGTACCGCTGGAATACGATTCTGACCTGTCGCTCATATTGAACCGGATACCCCTCAAGGCCGGCCTTGCAGTCTTTCTGCTTGCCGGCCTTTTGCTGTTCTTCCTCGGGCGTTACAATTACCTGCTGATCCACACATCGATAGAAATTTTCAGTATTATCCTGCTGACAGCGGTCTTTCTGATCGGCTGGAATACCCGGCAGCTGGTCCACAGCCAGTTTTTCGTCATCCTCGCGATCGGCTTCCTTCTGACCGGCATGGTCGACCTGCTGCATACCTACTCGTACAAGGGGATGCAGCTCATACCCTGGGCAGGGGCGGATATGGCGACGCAATTATGGCTGATTGCCAGAGCCATCACCGCGAGTGCGTTCTTCTGTGCCGCCCTGAGTCTCGGCCGGCAGGAAATCTGCCCGGCGAAGACCTGGTTGCTGTCGTTCCTGGTCGGTGCCGGAGGGCTCACCGCACTGGTCTGGCCGTTAGGCTTGTTCCCGACCTGCTACATCGAGGGTGCGGGGCTGACCCCTTTCAAGGTCTATGCCGAATACGCCGTCATCGGCCTGTTCCTGCTGGCGGCAATGCTGCTTCTCGTACGAGCGAAACACCTCAATCGGCAGCTTGTTTCGCTGTTGCTGACCTCTATCGGCATGAGCATCGCCTCGGAACTGATGTTTACCCTTTACACCGATGTCTATGGTTTTTTTAATTTTCTTGGTCACTATTTCAAGCTGGGCAGCGTCGTTCTGGTTTATCTTGCCCTGGTTGAAGGAACCTTGCGTTCCCCCTTTGCAACCTTGTTCCGGGGCATCAGTCAATCATACGAAGAATTGAACGCTGAATTGAACAGGCGGGTCGCGGCCGAAAAACAACAGCAGCAGGCCAGCCGCGAGACGTCGATCCTTTACCGGATGTCACACATGATGCACAGTACGCTCAATCTCGACGAGCTCGCTCACCTGATCCTCTCGGCGGCAACCAGCACAGAGGCCGGTGGCTTTGAGCGTGCGACACTCTTTACCGTCAACCGGCGTACCGGGATGCTGCAGGGGATGCTGGGCGTACAGCAGGAGATGGCCTCTCTGGTCCTCCGTGTCGCCGATCAAAGCCAGCAGTGGGAGGACCCGGTGCTTGATGAAGACGTTTGCGAGAGACAGCGCCTGAGCCTTTACAACCAGAAGGTTGTCAAGCAGAGGCTGCCCCTCAAACAGGACGATAACGCATTGGCAAAAGCGCTCGAGGAAAAACAGGTGGTCCTGGTCCCTGAACCGGACAATGAACCGGATGGCGGCCGGCATCTGTCCGGGGAACTGGAGCTCGGGCCTTATGCCTGTGCCCCCCTGGTTGGCCGGGACCAGGTGATGGGTGTGCTGCTCGTTGATAACCCTTTGACGCAGGGTGATATCTCCGCGCAGCGCTGCCGTTTCCTGGAGCTGTTTGCCGCCCAGGCCGGTTCGGCACTGGAAAATGCCAGTCTGGTCAAGCGCCTCGAGATGGCCCACGATAACCTGCATGATGTTCAGGAAAAGTTGATTTATGGCGAAAAGATGGCAGTTCTGGGTGAAATGGCCGCTCAGGTTGCTCATGAGCTGCGCAACCCGCTGGTTTCAATCGGCGGGTTTGCCCAACGCTTGAGCCGTCAGGATCTCGAAGACCCGCAAGCCAATCAATATGCCGGTATCATCGCCCGAGAGGTCAGGCGTATGGAGGAGATGCTGGGCAATATCCTGTCTTTCAGCAAAAAACAGCCGGTGTGCCTCGATCAGTGCAATATTGTCGAAGCCCTGCAGGAAGTCATCGACCTGGAAAACGAGCACTGTCAGAAGCACGACATCACGATCAGCAGCGATTTACCAATGAGCTTGCCGGAGATTGTCGGCGACTATCGCCAGCTGCGGCAGGTCTTTCACAACCTGCTGATCAATGCCCGCCAGGTGATCGGCGAGCGAGGCGTGATCAAGATCAGGGCCAAAACCGGTGCCATCCGTGGCGAGGAGGCTGTAGCGGTTGAGGTGGAAGACACCGGCGGAGGGATACGACCGGAGGTTATGCGTAATATCTTCAACCCGTTTTTCTCGACATTTGCCAAGGGGACGGGACTGGGGCTTTCAATCTCTCACCGTATCGTTGCCCTTCACCACGGAGAAATCGAGGTGATAAACGCTGATCAGGGGGCCAAGTTTATCGTCACACTGCCGGTTGTACAGCCGGGATCGTTTGACAGGGGTCATGCGGAAGATAGTCAGACAGGATGAATTTTGCTGCATGTCGTGCCTCATGCCACGCCGAAAACCCTCAACAATCCGACGACGATGACTACGGCTGACAGCAGGCCGCCTGCCGAAAAACCAGGCCTTCTTCATGGCGCGGCATCGTTCAGCCCTGTTGCAGCTGGTCTGCCAAGGACCTGACTTCAGCGCGAATCTGCTCCGGCAGCCCGCCTTGAGTCATCAGCCTTTCGATCTGTTGCGAAGCCTCCTTCTGCCAGCCCTTGGCCAGGTAAACCTGGGCGATGCGCAGCAGCCAGCGCGGATTGTCGGTTTCCTGGCGCATGGCACTCTTGAACGATTCGAGAGCCTTGTCCAGGTTCTGCCCGCGGCGCAGCCAGTACTCCGCGAGCATCGGATGGACTCCACCACCGCAGCCGCCGCCGGGCAGCCGCATGAGCAGGGCTTCCGCTTCATCGAAGCGTGCCGCACGTTCCAGCAGCTGCGCACAGAGCATGATCAGCCCGGGGTCGATGGCCCCTTTATCAAGGGCTTCGAGTCCGGCGGCCAGAGCCGGTTCCAGCTCGCCATGCCGGGCATGCAGCTCTGCCAGCCTGGCCCAGCAAAAACCGACAAAACGCTGTTCGGCGATATGCTGTTTGAGCGATTTCTTCAACTCGTCGCTACGCCCATCGGCAATCAGGACTTCCGTCAACGCGTCGTAGGCCGGTAACAGGTCGGGCTCAGCTGCCAACGCGGCCTGCAGGTCCAGGTAAGCCTCCTTGTGACGGCCGCTGCGGAGCATCAGGGTTCCTCTCTCGAACAGGAACAAGGCATTCCGCTCCGCAGAGGGGACCTTGCCGAAAAGTTCCAGGGCATGCTTTTCGTCGCCATCCTGGGCGGTCAGCCATGCTTGCCGAAACTCGGCTCCGGCAGCCAGGTAACGCTCTGCCAGATCCGGCGGCATGGTCGCCAGGAGCAGTTCCATGCGGGTCTCTTCGTCGAGGTCCGCATCGATCCCTTCAGTGCTCGCTTCAGTTGCCGGAACACAACTGTTGCAGCCCGCATGCAGGGCAGGACTTTCGTCGGTGAGCGGTTCTTCAGGCGGGAGTTCGCCACGCTCCAGGGCTGCCAGCGCCTGCTCGGCGCGCTCACGCAG
>JBFLJZ010000076.1:0-12241 GCA_040882925.1 Desulfuromonadales bacterium | reverse complement strand
TCGCGGGTGTGATGGTCATAAACCAGTGTCACGGTGCCGACCGTCGGCGTGTCGTCGGTGCGGTTCACCTGCTCTTCCACCAGGGCATTGCGAATCATGTCGCGAATGGCCTCGGAGCGGTTGTCATAACCTTTAGCGGTAATCATCTGGTCAAAGCTGCCCAGCAGGAGCTGGTCAATGGAAATGCCAAAGCGAGCGAGTTCGGTCATGTTGTCCTCACAGGATGTGGTCTTCTGCGAATCTTTACACGGCTGTTTTGACTGGTCAAGAATCTTGCCGGTTTAGCGTTCTCTATCCCCTTTTCGTCCACAGGCTGTCCACGAGGTTTTGCACAATATGTTGTGTAAATCACATGTTTTTTTGTCTATATATTGTGCTTTTTCTCTTTGTAATCCGGTTGTTTTGTGATAATTTCCAAATTGCTTTCTATCTGGGGGGAGAGATGTGATGCTGGAATTTATTCGCAAGAGAGACGGGCGGCTTGTCGCATTTGAAGTAGAGAAAATTGTCTCGGCCATACAGAAATCTGTCAAGGCGGTCGGTGGCACTGACATGGAGCAGGCTGCCGGCATCGGTCGCCAGGTTGTCGGGATCCTCGAGGTCATTTACAAAGACGGGCGAATCCCGACCGTTGAGAATGTCCAGGACCTGGTTGAAAAAATCCTGATTGAGAACGGCCATGCCAAGACGGCCAAGGCCTTCATCCTTTATCGCCAGCAGCACGCCGCATTACGCCAAACCAGAGAGTTCATCAAGGAATCGATCGAGTCGATGGATTCCTACCTCACCCAGGAAGACTGGCGGGTCAATGAAAACGCCAACATGGGGTATTCTCTGCAAGGCCTCAATAACCACATTGCCGCCAATATCACCAGCAACTACTGGTTGAACAAGATCTATCCGCATGACGTTGCCGATGCCCACCGTGACGGTGATTTCCATATCCATGATCTCGGCATGCTTTCGGTCTATTGCTGTGGCTGGGATCTGAAGGATCTGCTGCTGAAGGGCTTTACCGGGGCCTACGGCAAAATCCAGAGTGCGCCCCCCAAGCATTTCCGTACGGCCATGGGGCAGATTGTCAACTTCTTTTATACCCTGCAGGGTGAGGCGGCTGGTGCCCAGGCGTTCGCCAACTTCGACACCCTGCTGGCCCCTTTCATCCGCTACGACGGGCTCTCGTATAATGAGGTCCGCCAGTCGATGCAGGAGTTCATTTTCAATATGAACGTGCCGACCCGGGTCGGCTTCCAGACGCCTTTCACCAACATCACGCTCGATCTTTCACCGCCGCGCGACCTCGCCGAAGAGGCGGTTATTATCGGCGGCAAGCTGATGGAACTCACCTACGGTGACTTCCAGGACGAAATGGACCTGTTCAACCGTGCTTTCTGTGAAGTGATGATGGCCGGTGACGCTTCCGGACGGATCTTCTCTTTTCCGATTCCAACCGTTAACATCACCCGGGACCTCGACTGGGAGAAACCCCGATTCAGGCCGGTCTGGGAGATGACCGCCAAATACGGAATCCCTTATTTCAGCAATTTCATCAACTCCGACATGGACCCGGAAGATGCCCGCTCGATGTGCTGCCGGCTGCGGCTCGACAACCGGGAGCTGCGGCGTCGGGGCGGAGGCCTGTTCGGCTCCAACCCGTTGACCGGCTCGATCGGCGTGGTCACCCTCAATCTGCCTCGCGCGGCGTATCTGGCGGAAGATGTTGACGGCTTTTTCAGCCGGGTGTCCGCACTGATGCGGATAGCCTACGAATCCCTCGAGATCAAGCGCAAGCAGCTGGAGAGGTTGACCGAAGAAGGTTTGTATCCATACAGCCGCTACTATCTGCAGGGCATTCGCGAACGCAGCGGCCGCTACTGGGACAACCATTTCTCGACGATCGGCCTGCTCGGCATGAACGAGGCGATGCTTAACCTGATCGGGTCTGGGATTGATACCAACGATGGCAAAAACATGGCGGTGCGCACCCTGCAGTTCATGCGCAGCCAACTCGAGGCCTACCAGGAGGAAACCGGCCATCTGTTCAATCTTGAAGCGACTCCGGCTGAGGGCACCAGTTTCCGCCTGGCACGAGCCGACCGGGCACTTTATGCAGACATTCTCACTGCCGGAGATGCAGAGCCTTACTATACCAATTCGACCCAGCTTCCGGTCGGGACCACCGATGATATTTTCGAAGCCCTGACACATCAGGATTCGCTGCAGACCCTTTACACCGGGGGCACCGTTTTTCACGGTTTCCTCGGTGAGCGACTCGACGACTGGCAGAGTGCCCGGCTGATTGTCCGGCGCATTGCCGAGAATTTCCATTTGCCGTATTTTACCATCAGCCCGACCTTTACCATCTGCCCGGAGCATGGTTACATCCCGGGTGAACATTTTGCCTGTCCGCATGCGCATGAAGGCCAGGCCGCCTGACCCGGGCCATGCCGCGGAACATGAATTTTTTGGAGGAGGTTTGCTATGTCAACCAAGTGCAATGCCAGAACCGAGGTCTATTCCCGCGTCTGCGGTTTTTTCCGCCCTGTCCAGCAATGGAACAAGGGCAAGAAAGAAGAGTTCAAGGACCGCCGGGAATATGTAGTTGAAGAAGGTCGAGGCTAAAAGGCTGATCCCGTTCAGGGCGGTCTTTTCCTAGAGACGACCAAATTATGGCTATAAAAGGTTTCCAGGGTACGAGTCTGCTCGATTTCCCCGGGCGGATTGCTTCTCTGGTCTTCTGGGGCAGGTGCAATTTGACCTGCCCTTTTTGTCATAACCCCCCTTTGGTGCTCGATCCGGGGGCCTACCCGGATATCGATGCCACCGAAATCCTTGCTGATCTCGCCAGGCGCAAGCCTTTCATCGATGGCGTTGTCGTCTCGGGCGGCGAGCCAACCCTGGATAGCGGCCTGCCGATATTCCTCAAAGGGGTCAAGGCGCTGGGTCTCGATGTCAAGCTCGATACCAACGGTCTGGCGCCGCAGGTGACTGCCGGTTTGATCGAGCAGGGCCTGGTCGATTACCTGGCGATTGACCTGAAGACCACTCCCGAGCGCTACCGCGAACTGCATCCCGGCACGGTCTTCCCAGAGCATCTACTCGAGACTGTCCGTGCCTGTGCTGATGTTCCTGTCGAACTGGAGTACCGCACCACCTGTGTCCCCGGTTGGGTTGATGAGGATGTCATTGCCAGGCTCGGTGAATTGATCGAAGGTGCGCCGCTTTGGGTTCTGCAGCAGTACCAGCCGGAGCACGCCATGTTCGAGACAGCCAGAGAGTTGGGTTGCTATCCGCCGGAGCGGATTCAGGGTTTTGCTGATCTTGCCGGCCGGTTTGTACAGCGGGTGGTTGTGCGGGGGGTGTGAAAGAGACAAACAATAAAAAGCCCGGTCATTCGACCGGGCGTTAATTTCCCAAAAGATCCACTACAATCTAAAATTGCAACCAAAGTAAAAAAGTCACGCTGATAATCGTCATGGCGCTACCCGCGACCAGGTAAAGTAGAGCATCCATAATGTTGATCGGTTCGCGTTCTTTCCTGTTCTCCATTAAATCCGGCATAATCTCTCCCTGAGTTACTTTTTTTACTTTATCGCCCGATTCGGCCAAGATGGATTAAAACAAAAGCAATGCTTATGCCAAAAAAATATAAAACTCTCGTCGTGCCTGATAAGTATCTGGAAATCGGCTGAAAATGAGTGTTGTTCAAGGTGTTGCAGGCAAGGGGACCTGAGGATTCTTGGTTAAATGGCGTGACCGAAGCTAGGGTTTTGCCGGTTGGTCATTTAAGGGCGATCCATCTTGTGGCAAAAAAGACAGCGGTATTTAGACGGGTGACCTTCAGGAAACGGCACAGTATCATTGTTGTGACAATCTTCACAGAATTTTTCTGCGGCCTTTTTCCCGTCGGCCTTGACGATATCATAAAAACGTTGATGATCATCATCGTAGGGGACGCGACTGGTCGATTCTGGCGGTGCCTGCCAGAGAAAAGCCAGTATCACGACGGCGATTCCGATCAGCAGATAATCACGTTTTTTCAGGGCAAAAGCCATGTAAACCTCGACTGTTAAATTGTTTCACCGGCCGCTACCGATGTTTTGCCATCCTGATGACGCTGTCAAACATAGCATTAGTTTTAAAACACTGCAATATCTAGAGAGAATTGAGCCGGGAAGTGTTACGGATGTTAATCGTTGCGGATAAACAGGATATAGATCGCCAGGAAAATAATAACAGTGCCGCCGCCGACCAGCACGATCAGAGCGTCGGTCGGCATACCGCCCTCCAGGGACACATCTTTTGAGAGGGTATAGCCGAGCAGATAGATAAAGCCAGTTATCGCCATGACCACGACCAGCAGCAGGCGCCATTTCATCAGGTAGGCGATGATCGCGGTAACCCCAACACCCGCAAGGAAGTAGGGGTGTTCCATGATGGTCTTGAGGTCCATGGCCTTGATGTAGGCCATGATCTTGGTTGTTTCGAACTGTTTTATGAATTCAACAGCAGAGCTGAAATCCATCTGATCTCTCCAGAAACTGTTGAGATGGCAAGATTGTTTAGATGACTCATAGTACCACTTTTTCAGAAAGTGACAATGGCAAAAAACCGCCATAATTCTTGACTTTTCCTGGTGCGCTCAATAGAGTAACTGCCTGCTGAAACAGTCAAGAGAGGGCTTGAAAAGTGCCGGAACGAAGCATCGGTGTGTTTGATTCAGGAGTCGGCGGACTGACCGTCCTCAGGGCTCTGCGCCAGCAGGTTCCTGACGAGTCGCTTGTCTACCTCGGTGATACGGCGCGGGTTCCTTACGGGACAAAGAGCTCCCCGACCGTGGTACGATATGCACATGAAGCCGCACGCTTTTTGCTCGCCCAACGTGTCAAACTCTTGGTTGTGGCCTGTAATACCGCTTCGGCTGTTGCCGTCGACGAGCTGGTGAAGAGATATCGGGTGCCGGTCATCGGTGTGATTCAGCCGGGGGCCAAACGCGCTCTCGAGGTAACGCGTAATGGCCGGATCGGAGTCGTCGGCACCGAAGGGACGATTCGATCCGGAGCCTATGATCGTGTCCTGCGGCAAAGCCGCACAGATATCGTGGTTCACTCGGCGGCCTGTCCGCTGTTCGTGCCGATCGCCGAAGAGGGCTGGTCCAGCCACGAAGTTGCCCGCCTCGCCGCCCGTGAGTACCTGGCCCCGTTGCTCGATAGAGGCATCGACACGCTGGTGCTTGGCTGTACCCATTATCCTTTGCTGAAAAAAACTCTGCAGGAGGTCGTCGGTGCCGAGGTGCAACTCGTCGACTCGGCACAGGAAACGGCGAAGTCGGTTAAACTTCGTCTTGAACAGGACCGGCTGCTGCAGTCGGCCGCCACCGCGCAACCGCCATGCTATTATGTGACTGATATACCGGATCGTTTCTTGCGGGTCGGCGGAGCCTTCCTCGGAGAAGAACTGAGGGATGTCAAAACTGTCGTATTGGATTGAATCATGGCTAAAAAAAATCATCAGGTACAGAAGCAAAAGCTCCTCGGGAGACAACTGACCCCATGGTTGATACTGGTCGCCGCCCTGTTTGTCGCCGGCCTGGTAATCGCTACTTGGCAAACCGGCAAGGTGCCGGAAGAAGCGATCCCTGTAGTGGATGTCCCGACGAGCGCGGACCGAGAGGTGCTCCTCTACTTTTCCTCTGCAGACGGCCAGACCCTGCTCGCCGAGCCGCGCCAGATTGCCGGTTGCGAGCTTGATGAAGATTGCATGACCAGTACGCTGCAGGCTTTGATTGCCGGGCCTGCGGGAGATATGGTGCCGATCCTGCCGCCCCGCACCACCCTGCGCGGGCTGACGGTCGACGGCAGCCTCGTTCAGGTTGATTTCAGCCGGGAGCTGATCGATGCCCACCCCGGCGGAACCCAGAGTGAACTGCTCACGGTCTACGGCCTGGCCGATACCCTGACGGTCAACTTCCCTCACCTCCGGCAGGTTCAGATCCTTGTCGAAGGTGCTCCCGTGACCACCCTCAAAGGACATGTCGATCTGCGTCGACCCGTCTATCCCGATTTCAGTTTCGTCGAAGAGGGCGCGGCCCCGATCGGCAGCATGAACCGCCTGCCTGCCGAGGGCATAGAGTGACCGACTTTCGCCGGGCGATCGCCGAACGGGTCCTGATCCTGGATGGTGCCATGGGCACTTTGCTCCAGGAGCGGGGACTTGAGCCGGGAGGCTGTCCGGAAGCAATGAACCGGGTTGCACCCGCAACGGTTGTCGGCATACATGCCGAGTACGCAGAGGCGGGCGCCGATATCCTGGTCGCCAACAGTTTCGGCGGCAACCGGGTCAAGCTGGCGAACTACAACCTCGAAGGAGCCGTCGATGAACTGAATCGCAGTGCCGTCGCATTGGCGAGGCAGGCTGCGCCGAAGGGAGCCTTTGTCGGCGGTTCTGTCGGACCGACCGGGCGATTTGTCGAACCGGTCGGCGACGCCGGCTTCGATGAAATGATCGACATCTTTGCCGAGCAGATATCCTCTCTAGCCGGTGCCGGCGCCGACCTGATCTCTTTCGAAACCTTTCTCGACATACGTGAACTGCGTGCCGGAGTGATTGCCTGCCGCGATGTCTGTGATTTGCCGATCATCGCCCAGATGACCTTCGACGATGCAGGACGTACCGTGCTCGGGACTCCCCCCGCAGCGGCGGCCGTCACCCTCGACGCTTTGGGAGCCGATGTCATCGGTTCCAATTGCGGCCTCGGGATTGACGGCATCCACGATGTCCTCGCCGCGATGCGCCAGGTGACACCCAGGCCACTGGCTGCCCAGGCCAATGCCGGCTTGCCGGTCCTCAGCGACGGCCAGACGATTTTCCCGGGCACACCCGAGGAGATGATTGCCTACCACGAGCGACTGATTGCTCTCGGCGTGCGGGTCATCGGTGGCTGTTGCGGGACGACCCCGAACCATATCCGGAAGATGCGTGCCACGCTCAATCTTTATCAGCAGAACTGGACGCCACCGCCTCGCCACGGCTTTCTGTCCAGCCGCAGCGCTGTCGCAGAATTTGGTGGCGGGGCTCCCTGCGCGCTGGTCGGCGAGCGGATCAATCCGACCGGGAAGAAACAGTACACCGAGGAGTTGCGCTCGGGAAAAACCGCATACATTCGCCGTGAAGCAAATGCCCAGGTTGCCGCCGGTGCGGTTCTGCTCGATGTCAACTGCGGGGCTCCCGGCGTCGACGAAGCCGAGGCTCTTGAACGGGCGGTGTATGCTGCATCAGGCGCCAGCCCGGCACCACTGGTCATCGACACCTCGGATCCGACCGCTCTGGAAAAGGCCCTCAAGGCTGCCGACGGCAAAGTCCTGATCAATTCGGTCAATGGCGAGGCCAAGAGCCTGGCTAATGTCTTGCCGCTTGCCCGGCGTTATGGTGCCGCAGTGATTGGCCTTGCCCTCGATGAAGATGGTATCCCTGATACGGCTGAAGGGCGCGTTGCGGTTGCCAGGCGGATTCATGAAGCCGTTCTCGCCGCGGGGTTGCCCGTGCAGGACCTGGTGATCGACTGCCTGACGTTGACCGTTTCCGCTGAACAGAAGAGGGCCCTCGAGACCTTGCGTACATTGCGTATGGTGCGGGATCAGCTCGGCCTGGCGACAGCGCTGGGCGTCAGCAATATCTCCTTCGGCCTGCCGTCACGCCCGATCCTGTCATCGGTGTTTTTCGCCATGGCCCTTGAGGCCGGCCTGAACGTGGCAATCATCAATCCCAAAGATCAGCGAATTATGGATGCGTACCGCTCGGCGATGGTGCTGCTCGGTTATGATCTGCGGGCTGAAAGCTACATCACCAATTATGCCGATCAGGCTGCGCCGATGCCTGCAGCCGATACACAGGACGATATAAAACCGGGTCTTTGTCATCGGCTCTCTTCGGCAATCGTTGACGGTGACAGCGAAGGTATCGTGGCGCTCATCGAACAAGCCTTGCAGGAAGGCATGGACGCCATGGCGGTCAGCAACCAGGGCCTTCTGCCGGGGCTCGAGGAGGTTGGTCGCCGGTTTGCCGATAACCGTATCTTTCTGCCGCAGGTCATGCAGTCGGCCGAGACGATGCAGTCAGGATTCGCTCATCTGAAAAAAATCATGGCCGGGCAGACCGGCCCTTCGCGGGGCCGGATTCTCATGGCGACCGTGGAAGGCGACATCCACGATATCGGCAAGAATATCGTTTGCACACTGTTGGAAAATTACGGTTTCGATGTGATCGATCTCGGCAAGAATGTCCCGGCGGCGAGGATTCTCGAGGTTGCCTTGGCCGAGAAAGTTGATGCCGTGGGCCTCTCCGCTCTGATGACCACCACCCTGCAGCAAATGGACGTCACGTTACGCAAGCTCAGAGAAGCGGGAGTCCAGGTGCTGACCATGGTTGGCGGAGCCGTGGTCAGTCAAGAATATGCTGACAGCATCGGTGCCGACGTCTATGCCCGGGATGCTCTCGAGGCTGTGGCGAAGGTCAAGCAGTTGCTGGCCGCCGGTCGTCAGCAATGACGGGGCAAGGGCAGGGTTTGTCGCGGCATGTGTCCCGGCCAAATAATGGCTTATTGCGGACTTGCGCTGATTTTTAGCCTGTGTAAAAATGTAAAATCGTTAAGAGCCCTGTTTGCCGCTGCAGAGCTGGCCGTCCGGGAGTCGGTGGCCGATTAAGCACTGCTAAATTAGACTGGAATTACGGAGAATCACACCAATGGTTGTCGGTTTCAACCACAATTTTCGCTATCAGGGTGAGGTCTACCACATCCAGACCGAGGACAGCGGAATGTCAAGCCCCAACATCGTCACCCTGCTTTATCAGGGAGGGACGATCCTTGCCTCTAAAAAAACCTCCTATGCCGACATTGCCAAGGTCGATAATCTTCAACAGGTCGTCGAAGAGTTGATGAAAGAACAACACAAGAACATGCTGCGTGGTCTCAAGTCCGGCGAGTTCGACGAAGTGATCAAACGCTTTAAGACAGGTCAAAAAATCACCCCGCCGGCGAAGCCTGCGGCAGCCGTGAGCAACCAAGGTCAAGTCGAAAAGCCGGTTGTTCAGGATTCGGCTCCTGCCGCGCCACGCCCGGTTGACGCTGCCGTTGCTTCACCGCGAGGACCAAGCCAGGGAAATGTCCTTGGGACAACGTCTTCGTCTTCGCAAGGACAGGCCGCTTCGCAAGAACAGCACCGGGCGCCGGCCATTGAGGTCAGTCTTGACGATGAGATTCTTTCCTACCTGATCGGTGACGAGAATAGTGCGAAACGCTAGTCGCGTGGCGAGAGATGCAGGCCGCGCACGTCGACAGCCGGGAAACACGTTCAGACAATAGAGAACACGGCAATCATTGTGCTTTGTCAGCAAGCAAATGACCATCAACGCGGTGCGACTCTGCTGTTGCTTTTGGTGATGGTGGTGATCATGGGCCTCGCGGCAGGTATGGCGGGCCAGTCATGGCGCAGCACCATGCAGAGAGCCCGGGAAGCAGAGTTGCTCTGGCGGGGGCAGCAGTATCAGAAGGCGATTGCCAGTTACTATGCCGTCAGACAAGGGGCGCAGATGCTACCGGCAAAACTGGAAGATTTGTTAAAAGATCCGCGTTTCCCGAATGTGGTGCGACATCTGCGCAAGCTTTATAAAGATCCGATGACCGGAGAAGACTGGGAACTGGTGACTGATTCGTCGAAACGCATCATTGGTGTCCGCAGCAGAAGCGACCTGGAGCCTTTCCGCCAGGACGGTTTCCCCAAAGCCCTCGATAAACTCAAGGGAAAAGAAGCCTATAACGAATGGGAATTCGTGTTTGAGCCTTCGAACAAGAAACCGGTCAGGAAAATGCCCGTCACAACCTCTGCACAACAGTAGTTGAAATCTCAGAACAGGAAACGATGTTCATCAGAAGCCTGATCGGTCGAATCATAATTCTCTCATTCCTGCTTTTCCTTTTTGCGATCGGCAGTGTGACCCTGTTCCATATCCGCCGCGAACATAATCACATCACCGAAACCAGCCAGAATACCGCGGACCTGATGATGTCGGTCATCGAAAGGTCGATCAGCAGTTCGATGAGCACTGGCAACACACGCGATGTTCAGGCGATCCTGGAGATGGTCGGCAGCGACCCGCGGCTCAACGGTGTGCGGATTTTTCATCCCGATGGCAGGATTCTCAAGTCTTCGGAGCCAAATGAAATAGGCCGGCGCGTGGACCCTCACAGCCTGGGCACTTTCCTGCAGGGGCAACGGCATAATATCTTCCGCGGTCCGGACGGCGGTGAATTCATGGGTGTCGTCAAGCCGATCTACACCGAACAGCGTTGTGCTCCATGTCATGGCCTCGGTCGACGGGTGCTCGGGGTCTTGAACCTCGATATCTCCCTGGACCAGATGGAAGAACAGTTGCTGGAGAGCTCGCAGCTCTTCGGTTTCACCATGCTGATCATGGTGCTTCTTCTGACCGGCGGGGTGTCGCTGATCTTCCATCGTTTTGTCCGCCAGCCGTTGAGGACCATGTCGGCAAGGATGGCGCAGGTCGAGGAAGGCGACCTCACTGTCCGTCTGCAGCCGCAGAGCGAAGATGAGGTCAGCAGCCTGGTGGTCAGCTTCAATTCAATGGTTGATCGTCTGCGCGAAGCCAACAATGAAATCCAGCAGTATCACTACCAGCAGATGGAACGTGTCGACCGTCTCGCTTCGGTCGGCGAGATGTCTGCCGGTATCGCTCATGAGATAAAGAATCCCCTGGCCGCGATCAGCGGAGCAATCTCGGTCCTTCATGAGGATTTTGACCAGGATGACCCCCGCCGAGAGGTTGTCAACAAGGTTCTTGAGCAGATCGCCCGACTCGACAAGGCGGCGACCGACCTGCTCTTTTTCGGCCGGCCCGGCAAGCCGAGTTTCGAGTTTGTCGACACCAACGACCTGCTTAACAAGACGATGTTTTTCGTCAGCCAGCATCCAGAGGCGAAGAATATTCACCAAAACAAAGAATTTACACGCAACTTGCCGCCGGTTTGGGTTGACGCCAAACAGCTTCAGCAGGTATTTTTCAATATCATCATTAACGCCATCCAGGCAATGCAGGATGGCGGCACCCTGCTCCTGCAGACCGACTTGATAGAAGATCAGGAGCAGCTGTCTGTCAGGGTCATGATCGGCGACTCGGGTCCGGGGATCAAGCCCGAGATCCTGGAGAAAATTTTTACGCCATTTTTTACCACCAAGACCCAGGGCACCGGGCTCGGCCTGGCCATATGCCGGCAGCTTATCGAGCAGCAGGGCGGTACGCTCGACATCAAAAGCCGTGTCGGCGAGGGCACCCGTGTTTTGATTCATTTGCCGATCGAGTCGGGTTCTGTTCCGGTTAATAGCGAGGATAAACGTGCGTAATACGAAAATACTTGTTGTCGATGATGAACACTTGATTCGCTGGTCACTTGAGCAGTCGCTGATGAAGCAGGGTTATGACGTGGCCACCGCGGCCAGTGGCGAGGAAGCGGTCAAGCAGGTTCAGGACGAGGCCCCGGAGCTTGTCCTGCTCGATATTCAGCTGCCCGGCATGGATGGTCTCGAGGTGCTGGAAAAAGTCAAAGAGATCGACGGCGATATTATCGTGGTCATGGTCACGGCCCTCGGTGTTCTCGAGACTGCCGTCAAGGCGATGCGTCTCGGTGCATATGACTATATCAATAAGCCCTTCAACCTTGACGAGCTGTCGATTATCGTCAAGAAGGCCCTTGAAACCCGCCAGCTGCGGAAGGAAGTCGCTCACCTGCGCTCCGCTCAGGAAAGCAAGTTCGGTATCGACAATATCATTGGCGACAGCCGTCACATGAATCAGGTTTTGGATATGGTGCGAAAGGTGGCAAAGAGCGATGCCAGCACGGTCCTGATCCAGGGTGAGAGCGGTACCGGCAAGGAGTTGATCGCCAGGGCCATCCACATGGAAAGTGCCAGAAGCGACAAGCCGTTCATGGCCATCAACTGTGCGGCTGTCCCCGAGACCTTGCTGGAAAGCGAATTGATGGGCCATGAAAAAGGCGCCTTCACCGATGCCAAGAGCCAGAAACGCGGCCTTTTCGAGATGTCCGACGGCGGCACCATTTTCCTCGATGAGATAGGCGACATGGAAATGGGCATGCAGGCCAAGCTGCTGCGTGTGCTCGAGGAGCGTACTTTTCGCCGGGTCGGTGGGACCAAAGAGATCCCGGTCG
>JBFLJZ010000344.1:0-3146 GCA_040882925.1 Desulfuromonadales bacterium | reverse complement strand
TCCTGACCGTCTGCGAAGATTTTTCCGGGGTTTAGTATACCTTCGGGGTCAAATGCTTGTTTGATTCGTTTCATTACCGCAACGCCACCCGGGCCGATCTGCCTGGCCAGGTATTCTTTTTTGGCGATACCGATGCCGTGTTCCCCTGAGACGGTACCACCCCAGGCAAGAACCTGCTCGTAAAGTTCATCGTAAAATGCGTGCGCACGTTTCATCTCGTCTGCGTCTCGTTCGTCACAGAGGACTGTCGGGTGCAGGTTGCCGTCGCCGGCGTGACCGAAGGTGCCAACCGTCAACGCATATTTCTTAGTTAATCGCTCAATCAGGGTAAAAGTTTCTGCGAGCATCGAACGGGGCACAGTAGCGTCTTCCAGCAGGGTCGTCGGTGAAACCCGCGCCAGCGCCGAGAGAGCGGTACGTCGTGCCGCAGCCAGACTGGCAGCTTCTTCAGCGTCCTTGGCAACCTGCACTTCTGCCGCTCCCACTTCCCTCAGTATCCGCTCGACCCCTTCGGCCTCTTCGGTCACCATCGCCGGATGACCGTCAACCTCGATCAACAGCAATGCTGCCATCTCACGCGGTAAACCTATTTTGACGTAATCCTCGACGCAATTGATGGTTGCCTTATCCATGATCTCCATGGTTGAAGGGATGATTTTTGCGGCGATAATCTTGCTGACCGCCGCACCAGCAATGCTGATATCATCGAAATAAGCGAGGAAGGTCCGTTTGTCCTGCGGTGGTGGGATCAGCTTAACTGTGATTTCGGTGATGATCGCCAGGGTCCCTTCGCTGCCGATCAGGAGATCCTTGAAAGCGTAACCGGCGACGTCTTTGACGCTTTTACCGCCAGTGCTCAGCAGGCTGCCATCCGGCAAAACGCATTTGAGGGCCATGACGTAATCGCGGGTGACGCCGTACTTGAGGCCGCGCAGGCCGCCGGCGTCTTCCATAACATTACCGCCGAGGGTCGAAATCTTCTGTGAACCAGGATCCGGCGGATAGAAAAGGCCCTTTGCAGCGACGGCGTTGAAGAGGTCGAGAGTAACAACACCGGCTTGGCAAGTGGCGGTCAGGTTTTCTTCATCGATTTCAAGGATCTTGTCCATTTTGTTCAAGCAGATGACGATACCGCCATCGACCGGGATGCTGCCACCGGAAAGGCCGGTACCGCTGCCACGCGGGGTGATCGAAACTTTGTGGTCACGGGCAACCTGCATAACGCTTTGCACCTGCTCACTGTCGGTGGGGTAGACGACCAGATCAGGCGTCGCATGCAGGCCAGGCGTAGAGTCGTAGCCGAGGACCAGCAGATCTTCCGCTGCGGTAATGATGTTTTCTTTGCCCAGTTTGTCAATCAGAATCTGAATGGCTGTTTCTGAAATCATGGCGTTTCCCTTAAAGACTCCGTGGCTTGCAGGCAAGAGCTGCATGCCCCGAAAATATTGGCTGACGGAGTTTGCTCTGGTGGTTTAGAAGCCTTCTTCGTGAAAACCTTCCGGAATCCTTACCACCAGAACCGGCTGGGCTGCGCTGTGCAACACTTTGTGGGTCGTGCTACCGAGGATTGCATCTCCGATCACGGTGTGGCGATGTGCGCCCATAATGATTAGATCGACAGCGTATTCTTTTGCAGCAGCCAAGATGACCTGAGCTGGTTGGCCTTCTTCAATCCGAACTTCGCTAACGCGCTGTGTGCACACCTGGTCGTCAGCGCACTCCCTTTCGCAGAGACACGCGACGCGTTCACGCAATCGCTCCTTGCCCTGGGTCTGTGCCGTACTGTGGATCTGCTCCGATTGCTCGTGGGAAATGTGCAATTCCACCAGGCTCTGGGCAAATGTTGGCAGGGGCTCCAGTGCCGAGATGGCAATGATCTGCGCGTCATGTTGATTGGCCAGGGCAAGGGCGTAGCGGAAGACGTACGGAGCCCCTGGTCCCATGCCTGTGGCGTAGAGAATCGTCTTGATTTGCGGAAGCATTATGTCTTCTCCTCTAAAGCGAAACTATCTGCCGAAGAAAACGTCAGGCAGGTAGGTAATGATCTGCGGGAAGAATATCATGGTCGCCAGGGCTAAAACCTGGATCATGACAAAGGGAAGTATCCCTCGATAGACATCGCCCATGGTGTATTCCGGTGGCGCAACCCCCTTGAAATAGAAAAGGGAGTAGCCAAAAGGCGGGGTCAGGAAAGACGTCTGCAGGTTGATGCAAATCATCATGGCAAACCAGAGTGGATTGAAATCCAGGTCCATTGCGATCGGCGTGAAGATCGGTACGACCACAAGCAGGATGGCTGCCCAGTCGATGAACATGCCCATGAAGAAAACAACCGCCATCATAATGCCGAAGACGACAAAGCGATTCACGTCCATGCCGAGCAAAACATCAGCGACAACATCGCCACCGCCCATGCTCAAAAAGACCACGGAGAAGAATTTGCCTCCGACGAAGAGGGCCATGATCATGGCTGTGGTACGGGCCGTTGAGATGCAGGCCTGGGTAATGACGTTCCAGTTCAACTTACGACTGACCAGGGCCAGTACCAGAGCGCCAACGCAGCCCAACGCTGCTGCTTCAGTCGGAGTCGCGACTCCCGCCAAAATGGTCCCCATAACGGTGAGAATCAAACCGAACGGCGGCACGAAGTTCTTCATCGTCATGGTGAATTTTTCCAAGACGGTGGCGGTCCGCTCTGCCGCGGGAATCGGCGGCCCGAGTTTGGGGTTCATGTAACAGCGCACGGCGACATAGAGCAGGTACATGCCAGACAAAAGCAGACCGGGCAGGATGGCTGCGGCAAACAGGTTGCCGACCGAGGTCTCTTTTTGGCCGGTCAGGCCACCATAAACGACCAGCATGATCGACGGCGGGATCAAAATCCCCAAGGTCCCCGACGAGCAGATAATCCCCGCGGAGAGAGATTTGTCGTAACCTCGTTTGAGTAATGCTGGTCCGGCCATCAAGCCCATGGCGACAACCGAGGCACCAACAATGCCGGTTGTTGCGGCGAAGACGGTTGAGACCACAATGACTGCCAGTCCCAAGCCGCCGCGCAGACCACCCAGTACGGTATAGAGGGCGTCAAACAGCCCTTCAGAAACCTTGGATCGATCGAGGACCTGGGCCATGAAAATAAATAGCGG
>JBFLJZ010000343.1:0-17788 GCA_040882925.1 Desulfuromonadales bacterium | reverse complement strand
TGAGGTTTGCAGGCCAGCGCCATGCCGACTTCGAGTTGTTTCTTCTCGCCATGCGAAAGGTTGCCGGCAAGAACTTCAGCTCGTTCGAAAAGGCCGATCTTCTCTAGGGCCGGCCGGAGTTCCGCTTGCAACTGCGGAACGTCGTAGCCGCGCCGCCAGAAGCGAAAACTGTGGCCGTGGTGAGCCTGAATCGCAAGCAGCAGGTTCTCTTTTACGCTCAGGTTGGGAAAGACCGAGGTAATCTGATACGAGCGTGCCAAACCGTGATGAGCTCGTCGATGTACCGGCAAACCGGTTATCTCTTTGCCGGCAAGGAGGATGCTGCCGCTGTCAGGGGGCAAGTCACCGGCGACCAGGTTGATCAGGGTTGTTTTACCGGCACCGTTAGGACCGATCAAGGCATGGATTTCGCCGCTTTTGACTTCAAAGGAGAGGTTGTTGTTGGCCTGGACCGCACCGAAGCTTTTACAAAGACCTTTGATCTGCAGAAGCGGTTCAGCCATGACGCTTCTCCTTGCCAACCAGGATGCCATAAAGGCCGTGACGGGCGAACAGCACAACCAGGATCAGCGACGGGCCAAAGTAAACCATCCAGTGCTCAGTGTAGATTGAGAGGACCTCCTCAAGCAGTAGAAAGGCGGCTGCGCCAAGCACAGGCCCGTAGAGAGTCCCGCTGCCACCGAGCAGCACCATAACCAAGATCACACCGGAGCGGGTCCAATGCATCAGGCCCGGGCTGACGTATTCGACCTGGTTGGCGATCAGGGCTCCGGCAAGCCCCGCCGTGGCCCCTGCGATGATGAAACAGAATAATTTATAGCGATAAGTCGGAAAACCGAGCGACAGCATGCGTTTTTCATTGTCCCGGCTGCCGCGGATCACCATCCCGAAGCGCGACTCAACCATGCGGCCGGCCATGAACAGGAAAGCCATCAGCAGTATCAGGCAGACGTAATAAAACTGGATATCATCCCCCAGGTCCAAGCCTGGCAGGGTGTTGCGTGAAAAGAGGGAGAGGCCATCGTCGCCGCCGTAGCCTTCGAGGGAAACGAAAAAGTAGAAAAGCATTTGTGCAAAAGCCAGGGTGATCATGATGAAGTGCATGCCGCTGGTGCGCAGGCTCAGAGCGCCGATGAATGCGGCCAGCAAGGCCGCCGTCACGATTGCAGCCGGCCAGGCCACCAGGGCACTTTCACTCCCCGGAATGATCAGCGGCCATGAGATCAGGGCCGTTTCTTCGAAATCGTGATAAGAGAGGATGCCGACGGCATAGGCGCCGATGCCAAAAAATGCCGCATGCCCCAAACTGACCAACCCGCCATAACCGAGGATGAGATCGAGGCTGGCGGCAGCCAAAGCATAGATGAGAATACGGGTAAAGAGCGAAACCAAATAGGGCTCATCGGCCATTGACGCCAGCGCTGGCAGCAAGATCAATAAAAGAGCGCTGCCTGCTGGAAAGATGATTTTTGTTTTGATTCGTGACAGCATGCGCAGCCTGTTACCGGTCGATTCAGACATGAGCCGGGAGAAGCCCTTTTGGGCGCCAGATCAGAATTAGAGCCATCAGGATGTAGACCGACATCGAAGCAACCGATGACGCGACCCCGTCGGCGTATGCAGTGGATAAAAACATTCGAAACAGACTCGGCAGGAAAGCACGTCCCAGGGTATCGACCATACCGACCATCAGTGAAGCGATGAAGGCCCCACGGACCGAACCGATACCGCCGATGACGATGACCACGAAAGTCAAGATCAGGATATTTTCTCCCATCCCTGCTTCGACAGCCAGGATTGGTCCGGCCATGACTCCGGCCAACCCGGCAAGCAGGGTGCCGAGACCGAACACGATGGTATAGAGGAATCGGATGTTGATTCCCAGCGCGCCCGCCATCTCACGGTTGCTCGCCCCGGCGCGGATCTGCATGCCAATGCGCGTTCGGCTGAACATAAGGTAGAGAAACAGGGCCACCAGCAGACCCGCGCCGATGACAGCGACCCGGTAGCTCGGATAGGGAATGCCAGGAATAAGCTCTATCGTACCGGAGAGCCAGGACGGTACATCCATAAACAATGGCTGGCGGCCCCAAATGATCCGGGTCATTTCATTGAAAAACATAATCAGGCCAAAGGTGGCGAGGACCTGCTCGACATGCTCTTTTTTGTAGAGCCGCCGAAGAATCAATACCTCGACTGCCATGCCGGCCAGCGCCGCCGCTAATAATGCTGTCACAAGTCCGAGCAGAAATGAGCCAGTGCGGATGGTCACGGTCGCCGCGACATAAGCACCGACCATATAGAAAGAGCCGTGTGCAAGGTTGATAACCTGCATGATGCCGAACGTCAATGTCAGGCCAGCCGACATCAGGAACAGGGTGACACCAAGTTGGAGGCCGTTGAGGATTTGTTCAAGCACCAGCAACATGAGAATCCCAGCCGTGCCCAGCACGCGCAGATAAAGCCAGGCACGCCCTTCGCCGGAAAAACATGCTTGCGCAAAGAGGCGTGCCCATAATTAGACGTTATTCTATCAGCCAGAGGGCCTTTTACTGCATTTTACAGTCGTCTTCGTAAGCGTTGCCGTGAGCAGTGAAGACCGCCTTAAGTGTCTTGTTGGTATAGCCTCCCCGGCCATCTTCAACGACCTCGCGAATGTAAATATTCTGCACCGGGTGCTGGTTGGCAGTGAAAGCAAACTGGCCGCGTACCGACTCGAAATCAGCCTTCCGTAAGGCCGTACGCATCTGGTCTAGTTTGCTGACATCACCATCGACACTTTTAAGGGCACTGCCGATCAAGCGTGCGGCTTCATAACCTTGGCTGGCATAGAGTGTCGGGGTGCGGCCATAGGCCGCGCGAAAGCCTGCGACGAATTTCTTATTGGCCGGGTTGTCGAGATCATGACTCCATTGCGAGCCGTTTTTCACGCCAAGAGCTGCAGGGCCAACGGCTCCCAGCAGCCGTTCGTCGAAAGAGAAGGCCGGGCCAAAGACCGGTATGGTTTCATTGAGCCCCGACTGGGCATACTGCTTGATGAAGTTGATCCCCATACCGCCGGGGAGGAAGAAAAACACCGCGTCCGGCTTGGCCGCTCGCAAAGCGGCGATCTCAGCCGCATAATCAGATTGGCCAAGCTTGGTGTAGACCTCGCCTGAGATATTGCCCGTGTAGTATCGTTTGAAGCCTGCCAGATGATCCTTGCCGGCCGGGTAGTTCGGGGCCAGCAGGTAAACGTTCTTGAAGCCTGCATCGTTGACATATTGACCGACAACCTCGTCGAGGTTGTCGTTTTGGTACGCCACGTTGAAGTAATTCTCGTGACAGCCTTTACCGGCCAGAACCGAAGGCCCGGCATTGGGACTGATGTAGAGGACATTGCTGCGTACAACCTTCGGCACGACGGCAATAGCGACATTGGAAAAGATGATGCCGGTCATGATCTTGACGTTATCACGCTTCATGAAGCGATCGGCTATCTGCTTGGCTTTGCCCGGGTCACGGCCGTCATCTTCAACCAGCAGCTCGACCGGAACCCCGCCGAGCATTCCCCCTTCTTGGTCAATGGCCAGTTTAAAACCGTCTCGCACCTCTTCGCCGAGGTAGCCGGCCTTGGTCGAAAGAGTGGTCACCATGCCTATCTTAACCGGTTCGCTCGCCAGTGCTTGTGGTGCCATCATGCCCAAGACGATCAAAAAAACCCAAAATTTATTCATCTTCTCCTCCTTCAAAATATGTTTAAAGTTCTATTGTGCTGTCTTGACCTTCTCGGAGCAACTGGATTTGGCCTGATCACAAACTGCATGAAAAAGTTATTTTTGCACAAAATAAGACCTCAATGCCAGAAGACATTTGCACTCTTAAATAAAGAGCTTTTTGATGTTTCCACTTTGTTTGCTGGTTTTTTGATGTAAAAAGCAGTACGTGGCTCGTGTAGAAAAAAAGGCCAGCCGATAACGTGTGGCCTGAAACTGCTGACAAAATTATGCCTGACTTTATGATAGAGTGTGCAACAGATGATTAATCTGTTGTACTTTTTCATTTTGCTCTGAATTTAAAACACAAAAGCAAAAATCCGGGGGGGGGGTACGGTTTATATCCATAGGTGACTATCTTCTTGACCCGTACAATGCTGCGCTGGGCATAGACGTGCGCAAGATTGCCGTGATTTCTAATGGTTTATGGATACGGGAACCGGCCCGTTGCAGGGGACCTCACCCTATTGCTCTCAATATGGGGGAGCAGGATCAAGCTGCTGAGTCATCTTGCAACCAGCAGGTAGGGAAGTGAAACTTTTTTTACCTTTGTGTAAAATTAACGATATCTCCAGTACGCAAATCGCCGGTCCTGGTTTTGTTTGCTTTTCAATCCTTTGATTTAAGTCTCAAAAACCAAAACTTAATCATAAACGACATTTCACGTACTGCCGGTCGCCATACTTTTGTCGGGCAACAAGCTGACCCGCGGCGTCCCCAGCAAAGGATGCTCATCAACGTGCAAGCGACAACCGTAACTCTGCTCGAGAGTTTCACTGCTCAGCACTTCGCCCGGAGTACCAAGAGCGGCCACCCTCCCCTCGTTGAGCAGCAGCAGGCGCCCGGCATAGGCCGAAGCCAGGTTGAGGTCGTGAGAGACCATAATAATCGTGATCTGCTCCTCCTTCCTGAGCCTCTCCATCAGGTCCATGATTCTCAACTGGTGGGCCGGGTCAAGCGAGGCGGTTGGTTCATCGAGGAGCAGAAGCTCTGATTGCTGGCAGATCGCCCGGGCGATGATGACCCTCTGTCGTTCGCCGCCACTCAGCTGACCGAGTCGCCGGTCGGCGAGATGGAGCACCTCGGTAAACGCCATGGCCTGCTCTGCCAACTGCAGATCACTCTTGCTTTCCACTGCCAGCAGGCCCAAGTGCGGATAGCGGCCCATGATGACCGTTTCGGCAACAGTGAACGGAAACTCGGCATTGATATGCTGCGGCACCATCGCCAGTGACCGTGCCAGCTCCTTCCTGGAATAGTCAGCAATTGATCTATGCCGTAGCAGGATGTCGCCGGCAGTCAACCGGTGCAGACCGGTCATGGATTTGAGCAGTGTGGTTTTGCCTGCGCCGTTGGGACCGATGATGACGAAGAATTCGCCCGCTTCGATTTGCACGGAGACATCCCTGACCACATCGCGTTGATCGTATTGCAGGCTGACGTTGCGGATTTCGAGCAGGTCGCTCATCGACGGTCCCTCCAGAGTAAAGCGATAAACAGAGGAGCGCCGATCAGTGCCGTGACAATCCCCACGGACATTTCTCCCTCGGCGGGCAGGCTGCGGGCAAGCAGGTCGCAGACCACCAGGTATGACGCCCCGGTCAAAATCGATGCTGGCACCAGGATACGGTGATCCGGACCAACAGTCAGGCGCAGTATGTGCGGAATCGTCAGACCGACGAAACCGATCAGACCCGACTGGCAGACCGTCAGGCTGACCATGAGCGAAGTGGCCAGCAGCAGGGCCGGCGTGACCAGCTTGACGTTGACACCCATTGCTGCTGCATTGTCCTGACCGGTCAACAGCAGGTTAAGTGGCTGGGCCAGGCTGTAGATCAGCACAAAGCATGGCAGGACACCGAGTAGCAGTGGCAGGCTATCGGCCCCGGCAGCGGAAAGGTCGCCCATGAGCCAAAAGATGATTTTATGCATCTGGCCGGACTGGCTGATCGAAATCAGGAACATGATAATGGCGCCGCAGAAAGCGTTGACCATCACGCCGCCGAGCAGGAGGGAGTCGCTGCTTCCCGTTTTCCGCCCGGACAGCAGCAGGACCAACAGCAGCACGGCGAGAGAGCCGGCGAAAGAACTCAGGGCAAGTCCGGGGAAAAAGCCGAAGCCGGCAAGGATGCCGAGGATCGCGCCGACCGCCGACCCGCCGGAGACACCTAGAATGTAAGGCTCGGCGAGGGGATTGCGTAACAAGGCCTGGAAGACCAGGCCGCCCAGGGCGAGGGAGGCGCCGACGGTTGCCGCCAGAACCACCCGGGGCCAGCGCAGCTGCCAGATGATCACCTCTAGCGTTGCATCAGGCTCGCCCCGCCCGGTCAGGGAGAGCCATGCCGTAGCGAAATCTCCGGAGGAGCCGATGGTCAGGCCGAGCGAGATCGAGACGAGCAGCACCGGCACAAGGACCAGCATGACCATGAGCAGTTTTATGTAGACTGGGCGATAGCCGGTCATATCAGTCCATTGTCCAGAGTGCTAAGGGCTGACGGCCTGTTCCGGGTGAAGCAGGCCGACCAGGGCCTCAAGTGCATCGATCAGCCGCGGCGTCGGGCGATCAAACAGGTCCGCATCGACAACGTACAGACGGTCGTTGCGCACGGCGGGGATCTGCGGCCATTCCTGCCAGAGCGAGCGGAGTTCCCGGTCGGTATATCCGCCACCCATGGACGCCACAAGCACTACCTCGGGTTTCAGCACCAGGAGCTCCTCCCAGGTGTACCTGGGGTAGCCGGTGCGGTCGGCGGCCAGGTTGATGCTGCCCGACCGGGTCAGCAGCTGATGCAGGAAGGTGTCAGAGCCGGCCGAAATGACCGGTTGCGCATCGATCTGGAAAAATACCTCCGGGCGGTTCGTGACCCCGGCGACCCGGCGGGCAACCCGGGCCAACCGTTGCCGGTAACCGTCGGCCAGGGCTGCTGCACGGGCCTCTTTGCGGTAAATCGAACCGAGCCGCTCGACGGTGTCAACAATTGCTTCCAGGCTTTGCGGGTCGAAAACGTAGACCGGAATCCCGAGGGCTTCGAGCCTGTCGACCGAGGCTTTCGGGTTGCCGTCCCTGATCGCCAGACAGAGTTGCGGTTTCAGGCTGATGATCTTTTCGATATCCAGCGCGACATAGCTGCCAACCTTCGGTAATTTTGCAGCAGCATCAGGGGAGTTGGCGAACCGGGTCGCTCCGACCAGGGTGTCACCGCCCCCCACTTCGTAACTGATTTCCGTGAGGTTTGGAGCCAGTGACACGACGCGCCTCAAACGCTCGGCCACCTCGACCTTGCGGCCGATCTGATCGACAAGCTCCCGCCCCCCGGCCGGACAGGCCAGGCAGAGGGGCAAGAACATCAGCAATGTGCAGGCTCGCAAAAATCTCATCAGAACCTGAAATCGACGCCGGCCATGAAATTGATCTCCGGCGACGGGTAATAACCCTTTTCACCCAGGTAATTCAAGGCACCATACTCTTCGTACTCTTCATCGAGGATGTTATTGACCACGAGGTACGCCGTGCCGTGCGGCATCAAGTAGCTCAGCCTGCCCGACAAGAGAAAGTAGTCATCCTGTTTGTCCTCGGCATTGGCAAAATCGGAGATAAACCGTCTTTCACCGACATAGGTTCCTGTCAGACCAAGTCGCAGATTCTCGAAGAGGGGCGCCTGGGCTGCCAAGCTGGCCTGATGTTCGGGGACGTTGGGCAACTCATTGCCATCGTACTGACCACCGTCGATTTCGGTATCCCGGTACGTATAGCTCCCACTCAGGAACAGGCCGTGCAGTTCCTTGCTGGCCGCCAGTTCGACACCCTGCCTGATCGTATCCCCATCGAGGTTGAGGTTGGCAAACAGTGCCGGGTCCAGGTATATCTCGTCTTCCGTCTCAACGTAAAAGAAATTGACGGTCAAGCTCAGCCCCGACGCGCCGCGATAGCGAACTCCCACTTCGAAGTCGTCGGAAGTCTGCGACCCCAGGTCGCTGTTGACCGAGTTGTTGAAGAAATTATACATCTCGTCCAGCACCGGGTAGCGGAAACTCTTCGCATAGCTGGCATAGAGAGAATAGCCTCCGGCAAGAGTGTAATTCAGCCCCAGGGTATAAAGGTCTTCATCAAGGTCAACAGAATCTGATGTGCCGTCGTCCCGCGACTTGAAGTCAAAATCCGCCTGATCGCTCCTCGCACCTCCGGAGACCGAAAAATGCTCGGTCAGGGCGGTGTCCAGATGGGCATATACTCCGTAGCTGGTTCTGCTCAACTCGTATGACGACGTCGACGGGAAACCGAAGAAGATGGATTTGTTGTCCAGGTCCTCTTCGCTGTCTTCGAAATCAAACCCGAGCAGTAGTCTGGTGGCATAACCGAGGACCTCCTCGTTGAAAACCAGTTTCGGCGCTATCGTCAAGGTCTCGAGCTCGGTGTCCCCTTCATACTCTCCGGCATCGAAGAAGGAGAAGAACTCAGCGTCCCGCTCCCGCCACGCGACATCCACCTCGAGGTAACTGTCGTCATTGACATACAGCTGCAAACCACCCTGCAGGTACCAGTCCTGGGTGTCGGCATAGTCATCCGGGTGCAGGCTGTCACGCCTGGACACCCCGCTGTCGAGTTCGGACTGCAACAACGCCCCCGGCAGGCTGGTTTCATCGTCATGGAAGCCAGCCTTGAGCTTGGCGAAGACGCGATCGGACAGGTCGTAATCCAGGCTGAGGCCAAAATCTTGGACCTCCGTGTCGCTGTTGTCGCGGTAGCCATCCGACTCACGATATGCGCCGTCGACTGCGAACCTGGCCGCACCGGTGGAGCCGCTCACGGCAGCCTCCCCGGCATAGGTGTCGTAGCTCCCACCCGCCAGGCCAGCGGCAACAGTCATCTCCCGCCCCCCCTGCTTGGTGATGATATTGATGACTCCTCCGGTTGCGTTGTCGCCGTACAGCACACTGCCCCGGCCGCCACGGACGATCTCGATTCGCTCGACCCGGCTCTTGGGGACCAACGACCAGTCGACGCCGCTCAAATCCGCCTGGTTGATGCGCCTGCCATCGATCAGCACCAGCGTATTCAGTGAGGCCGTCTCGCCAAAGCCGCGCAGGTCGACGGTATAATTGCGCCCGTTGCCGGTGATATCGTTGACCAGCACCCCGGCTATGTTTCTGAGCAGTTCTGGCACGGTGTTGGCCGGGGATTGCGCAATCTGCTCTGCGGTGACGATCGTCACGTTTGCCGGCACCCTGTAGATTTCCTCTTTCTGTCGAGTCGCCGTAACCACAACTTCATCCATCACCGCTGCCGACAAATCTGCTTCCTCTGCAATCGCCGGCCCACCTACCAACAAACCCAACAACACCAACATCACACTTCTGTACATACTCACACTCCCGTCTCCATAGACCGGGGCAATAAAAAAGTCCCCGGTCAATATGAAATTGATCCGGGGATTCCCTGTATCTCCACGAACTCTCGGCAACCACCCCGTGACCGCGGGGGCAGCAACTCTAATCTCTTCAGACAGGTCTTCTGACTTCCGGTTCGTCCTACTGATCGCGCCTTCCCGACGAATGCTGTCAGTGGCTTAGTGCGATGTTCGTCCCCGGTCACAGCGGCGGGCCCGCCCCGGATTTACACCGGGTTCCCTTTTGACCGGATGTGCAATGGGTTGCGTCACCGGTCAAGCCTTGCGGCATCTGAAAATTTATGGCGCAACCTTACCCGCTGTATCCGGGCAAAGTCAAGTGCTCCGGTCCGAGTCGACAAGATTTGTCCAGCGCTCGCCGGCTGACGGGAATTGCCTGTCTGACCATAAAAAACTCGCTCAATACTTGTGAAGCTTTTAAGATTGATTAACATTATCTGTGCAGCATCTACTGAACTCAAAATCAGTCAAGGAGACCACCATGGCAAAAACCAAAGGGACCATCGGCATACTCACCGGCGGAGGAGATGTCCCGGGACTGAACCCGGCGATCCGGGCATTGACGGTGCGCGCCCTGAGAGAGGGCTACAGGGTCCTCGGCATCCGGCGCGGCTGGGCCGGTCTGGTCGACCTGGTCCCCGACCCGCATGCCGACAACAGCGGCTGCGTCCAAGAGCTGACCCGTGAGATCGTCAACCGCGCTGGCCGCACCGGCGGAACATTTCTGCACACCTCGCGGACCCGGCCCAGTCACCTGCCGATCACCAACGTGCCGCCTCACCTGCAGGACAGATATACGCAGCAGATCAACGATGTCACTGCCGAGGTTCTGAAAAACATCGATTTCCTCGGACTCGACTTCCTGATCCCGATCGGCGGCGACGACACCTTGAGCTACGGCCAACGGCTGCATGAAGAAGGGGTCAAGGTGGTCGCCATCCCGAAGACCATGGACAACGACGTCCCCGGAACCGACTATTGCATCGGCTTCTCGACATGTGTCACCCGGACCATCGAACTGACCCATCGGCTGCGCACCAGCGCCGGGTCTCATGAGCGTTTCCTGGTCCTCGAAGTGTTCGGCCGCTACGCCGGGTTCTCGGCGATCCTGCCGACCATGGCCGGGGCCGCCGACCGCTGCGTCATCCCCGAGCACCCCTTCGACATGGAGCAGCTCTGCGAACTGCTCAGCAACGACCGCCGGGAACACCCGAGCAACTACTCGGTGGTCCTGATCTCCGAAGGCGCAACCATGACGCATCACGACGATATGCTTTTCGAAGGCGAAGAGACCGACCAGTACGGTCACAAGAAGCTCGGCGGGATAGGCGATCAGGTCGCTGTACAGTTGAAGGAGCTTTCGCCAAGATTCAACCATGGCCGGCGAATCAACGTGCTCAGCCAGCGGCTTGGCTACCTGGTGCGTTGCGGCGACCCCGACGCGATGGATTCGATCGTGCCGATGGCCTTCGGCAACCTCGCCTTTGACATGGTCCAGGCTAATACCTCGGGGCGCCTGGTCAGCCTGCACAACGGCTGTTACGACACGGTGCCGATCGACGTCGTCACCGGACACAAGAAAATCGTCGATATCAGCAAATATTACGACACCGAGCGACTGCGGCCGAAGTACGAGTCGTTCCTGCGACTGCCGACCTTCATCATGACCAGTGACATTTAGCTTCCAGCATCTGGCTTTCAGTGTGTTAACGATCGCTTGACGACATGGGAGTTATGAGTTGAAATTGGTTGGTCGTTACAGCGGCAACAGATTGTGAATCTGTTGCCATCTGCCACAAAAACCTCAAACCCTAAAAAAACTCGTTTATCGAGTAATCACTGTTTCTGCCTGACAACTTCAAACAGTGCCACGGCACTTGCACAAGAGGCATTGAGAGACGGCACCCCGCCGCTCATGGGGATCTCAAGCAGCCCGTCACAGATCTGGCGGGTCCGCTGTCGCAGGCCAGCGCCTTCACTGCCGACGACCAGGGCAAGATGTCCTGACAGATTCGCTTCGAAGAGCGGCTGGGCGCCCTCGCCCGCCGCCAGGCCGTAAACCCACACACCTGCTTTTTTCAGCACCTCAATCGTCCGTGCCAGGTTGGTCACCTGGCAGACGGCGAGATGTTCGACAGCGCCGGCCGAAGCCCTGTCGACAACATTTGTGATGCCACAACTGCGGTCCTTGGTCATCACCACCGCGTTGCACCCGGCCGCATCGGCGTTGCGCAGAATGGCGCCCAGGTTGTGCGGGTCGGTGATTCCGTCGAGCAGAAGAAACAGAGCGCTCTGTCCGGACTCCTGCCATCGGCCGAGCTGATCGTCGAAGTCAGCAAACGGGAACGGCTCGACGCTCAGGACCACGCCCTGATGATGAGGCATCCCGGCGAGCCGGTCGAGATCCTGTCGCCGGCGTTGCCGAAGCGGGACGTCGCGCTCTTTTGCCAGAGCCAGGATTTCATCGATGCGCCGGCCGCCGGATTTCTCGTCGACAAACAGTTCAACCGGCCGGCGGCGGCCGCGCAGGCCTTCCTTGACGGGATTGATGCCGTAGAGATAGTCGAGCTGCATATTACAGTCCCTGAAATTTTTCACTGCATCGTCCTGAACCGATGCTGAATAGCAAATGTTCTCTATTTCAAGCGGGTCACGCTGAACTCGGTGCGAGGCTCAAGGCAGGCAAAACCGAGCTGCGGATTCACGTAGACCAAGCCCTGTGCCGTGTGACTGCTGGCGTGACGATCCGCAGCGCGGCCACCTGACAGGCCTGCACACACTGATTCCCTTCCAGGTTGTCACACCTTATCGTCGACAGTGACGGAGTGACAGTTGCTTGCCGGCGGGTTGCCGCGTCTTTCCGTCGACAACCTCACTTCTTCCGGCGCCGGATAATCGGCCCGGTTGCGACCGATCTGGGCCTGGACGTTGGACCGGCCCAAGGCATCCGCATCGGCTATATCGCAGAGTTCTTCGAGAGCCGTGCGGTTGTCCTATTCACCCACGCGGTAAGGTCGGTAAGAGATCAGAGCGTCATAGATATCGCATATTGCGACCATTTCCACCAGGGGACTCACTGCAGAGGTCCCTCTCGGGTAGCCCGAGCCATTGCAGCGTTATATCGAGCGGCTCGACGTCAGCGGTGATTGATGATTCTGTCGAGTCACAATTCATGGCCCCCCCGTTGATAACACGCAAACGTCCGTTCAGGTCACAGCTTGCGATTGATTGACTGCTATGTTCTGGTCCGTGGTCGCGATGCGGTCTTTCCCCTCAGATTTTGCCCTGAACATTAATTGGTTGGCCTGATCGACAAGTTGTGTGAACGAATGCAGGCCGTTGCCGGGGAAAGTCGAAATCCCGGCACTGATCGTAATCTGCTCCTCATTCATGCCTTTGTAACGAAATGAACGAATGGTCGAGCTTATCCGGCGCGCCAGTTCAAGGGCACCGACGGATTCTGTCTTGGGTAGCAGGATAACGAATTCTTCGCCACCGTAACGTGCCGCGATATCGATTTCCCGCACAAATTCCCTGATAAACACGCCAATTTGCCTGATCACTTCATCGCCACGGATATGGCCATATTTATCGTTGACCTGTTTAAAGTTGTCGATATCGAAAAAAATCAGTGAAAGCGACTCCTCGTGACGGACCGCACGGGAGAATTCCTTTTCGAGCCGTTCATAGAAGTGCCGATGCGTATAAAGCATGCTCAGGCCGTCGCGGATGGCCATCTCTTCAAACAATTCCTTGGCCGACTGCATTGATTCGAAAAGGGTTGCATTTTCCAGCGCATTCGCGGAGATATTGGCGACCAGGTGGGTAAGCTTGCTGATCCGTTCGGAGATACCGTCTCTTAATTTCATTGTCGTGCGCAATAAAAGGGTGCCGATAACAGCCTCTTTCTTGATGATTGGCACAACGATGAGCGAATTGAGTTTCAAAGCCTCGACATGCTGGCGAACCGGCTCCATCAAAAGATCACTCTTGACATCATTGACGATCACCGCCTGGTGAGTCTCGATCGCCTTGCGTATCTCCGGATAGCGATTCAGGTCCAGCCTGATTTCGGTATTCTCCTGCAGATCGTTGCAGGCCTTGACAACAATTTCATTGACATCATTGATACTGATAATCGAGCACCGCTCGACTTCGATCACCTCGGCAATCTTTTCCACGACAAATCGGAGAATTTTCATCGGGTTGCGCAACACAGTGACGATGTCATACAGCTCAAGCAGCATCTGCAGGTCGCGCCGCTCCAGTTCGTTGTAGTAGTTCTTGTACAGCAGGTGCGCATCGACCCTGGCCAAAACCTCCGGAGGGTGGACGGGTTTGGTTATGTAATCATCGGCACCGGTCTGCATGCCGAGAATGATCTCGTCCCGATTCGTATGAGCGGTAATCAGGATGACCGGAATACGTTTTGCCTGCTCGTTCTCCTTGATTATTTTACAGACCTCAATGCCGCCTATAACTGGCATCTCGATATCCAGGATCACAAGATCAGGAAGAGTACTGGAGAGCAGATCCAAGGCCGTTTGGCCGTTGTCCGCTTCAAGTGTTGTGTAACGGCCTGCTAAGGCGTCCTTGAGAATTGTCCTGATAAATTTGTCGTCATCGACAATCAGAACTGTGTCCGCTGTCATCCCCTATCCCTCCACTGGCAAGCCATCGCTTGCCTCTTTGCCTGCAATTCACCTTGAGTGCCGGTTGATCATGATCCGTCAAAGGTGGCTTCTTAATGACCCGTCTTGTGCCATTCGACGATGAAGAATTTCACTGGCGAGCGAGGCGCTATTTGGCCTTGTCAAACCTCTGATTCCCCCTCCGGTCATTCCTTTGCACAAATCGTGCAAATTTTAAGTTGCCGAGGAATTTCATCCAGCCAGGGCGTCCTGCATTTCCTGCAGGATCATATCGGCTGCCAGGGCGGGATCCGCCGCCGCAGAGATCGGCCGACCGATCACTAGGTAATCGGCACCGGACCGTAGTGCGTCAGCTGGCGTCGTGATGCGTTGCTGGTCGTCCTGAGAGGCAAATGCCGGCCGGACACCGGGCGTGACGACCAGGAAGTCGTCCCCACAAACGTCACGAATCAGGCCCACTTCCTGCGGCGAGGCGACAACACCGTCCATGCCGGCGTCCTTGGCCAACCGGGCAAGTTTGGGTACCATAACCGAAATCGGCCGGTCGATACCGACTCGGCGCAGGGTCTCTTCGGTCGACGAGGTGAGAATCGTCACTGCCAGCAGGATCGGACGGTCCGGGTTGCCGCGCGGGCAGACTTCGTCGACTGCAGCAACCAGCTTGGCCATCATTTCAAAGCCACCCAGGGCATGCACATTGAACATCCTCACCCCGAGTCTCAGGGCCTCCAGGCCGGCCATGGCCACGGTATTCGGAATATCGTGATATTTCAGGTCGAGGAACACCTCACCGTCACGCTCCTGTACCAGACGGACCACCTCGGGGCCGCACCGGGTAAAGAGCTGTTTGCCGATTTTGAACACACCGACCTGCCCCTGCAGCCTGTCAACCCAGCCGCGGGCGTCTGCAAGGTTGTCGACATCGAGCGCGAAGATCAATCTTTGTCTGGCACTATTCATCGCGGTTTCCTATCAGGTCGCGGACCCGTTGTGAGACGTCCTGGACGCGTTTGATCAATTCTGCAGAGTCTGCAGTGCCGAGTTCACGTCGGGCGGCGATACATTCCATGTAGACCAGCTCGCTGAGGGCCTCGGCGAGCAGGCGCAGCTTGTCGCCTTCCTCGAGCCCGGCCATGTTGGCCAGGACACGGCCACCATCGATCGAGCCGTCTTCTTTCAGCACTGTCTGCCTGAATACGTACGAGTAAGGTTGCGGCAGATCGCGCAGGAAGCGCGAAATCTCGACGCGGAACTGGGGGTTCTTGGCCGAGACCACGCGGTGCATGGCCACCAGGACGCCATTGAAGATTTTGACCACTTCACCGAGGACGCCTTCGACGGCGACCGTCGGCGCCTCTTCCATCTTCACCACGCCGCGTTCGACCAGTTGGCTGAGCAGCCGCAGGGCGTCGAATTCACCTGACCCGGAGCGGCGCAACAGTTCGTTGACATCGCTGACGCCTGACTGGACCAGGGCAACCATCCTCTGGGAGACGCTGTCAAGATCATTGGGCATCTTGCCGGTCGCCACCGGCATGGCATCAAGCGACTTGACCTTTTGCATGTACACGGCCCGTTCGTCGACCCGTCGCAACCCCTCCATGATCAGGTTCTGGGTGGTCATGGAAAGGCTGATTATCTTGTCTTTATCCGGTTTGACACTGGTGTAGACAAAAAAGCCTTCATGAAAAGCGAACAGGTTGTAAGCAATCGTTTCCACTTGGCTCTTGGTCGCGGCCCAGAGGTCCTGGGAGGTGATGATCCCCTGGTCGGCGAGAATTTTGCCCAGGGGGATTTCGCCGTTGGCAAACTGGCGGGCGCCGTGCAGGATTTCCCGATCGAACTTGCCGAGGCTGTAAAGTATTTCGCCGATCTCTTCTTCCGGGAAAGTACTTGTGGCATAGACGATCTCGCCATTCTGGAAATACAGGCTCTTGTTGCCTCCGGGCAGGTTGAACCGTAAAAGTCCGGACTTGCGAAACATGTTGAAAAACGAGAGCAGGTCGACAATGCCAATTTCTCCGATCTGGCCGGCCATCAGCACCTTGTCGGCATTGGCCGCAGGCTCCAGCAAAAGATGCTGACCGGAACAGGATGACAGCCTTAATGGCTGGTCACCGATCGACTTCAAAATACCCGACGGCAGCTGCAGCTTGCCGCCTTTTTCGATCTTTAACTCGCTCACCGTTTTACTCCACCTGTGCAGCGGAGAAGGCGGCGCGGACCTGTTCGACGATCGTTTCTGCAGCGCTATCGATCGGCAGCATGGATTGTTCCCCGGTCTGTCGATCCTGCAGCTCGAAGGACTGCTCTTTCAGGCCTCGCGCGCCGACCGTGACGCGCAGCGGAATGCCAAGCAGCTCGGCGTCCTTGAATTTGCTGCCCGGACGCTCATCCCGGTCGTCGAGCAGCACCTCCAGGCCTTCGGCAAGCAGTTGATCATACAGGGTTTCACCGGCACTCAGGACAGCCTCATCATTCGGGTTGAGCAGGGTTATGATGATTTGGAAAGGCGCCAGCGGCATCGGCCAGACAATGCCGTTCTCGTCGTGGTTCTGTTCTATGGCGGCGGCTGCAGTACGGCCGACACCGATACCGTAGCAACCCATGACCAGGGTTCTTTCCTTGCCCCGGGCATCAAGCACCGTGGCATGCATTGCTTCCGAGTACTTGGTGCCGAGCTTGAAGACATGACCGACTTCGATGCCGCGCCAGGATTCCAGCAGGCCTTGGCAACGCGGACAGGCATCGCCGGCCTGGGCTTCACGCAGGTCGACAAACGCTTCAACCTGGAAATCCCGTCCGTGGTTGGCACCGGTCAGGTGGAAATTCTCCTCGTTGGCACCAAGGCCGAAGTCGCTCATGATCGCCAGCTCCTGGTCGGCAAGAACACGGCAAGTCAAACCGATCGGTCCGGAGAAACCGGTTGGTGCACCGGTCAGCTGCCTGACCAGGGCTTCATCGGCCATTTGCAGGTGGTGGCAGTCGAGATAGTTGCAAAGCTTGACTTCGTTGAGCTTGTGATCACCGCGCAACAGCACCGCCACCTTCTCTTCACGTTCATTCTGCAGCATCAGGGTCTTGACCATCTTCTGCGGATTCTCATTCAGGAACGCGGCAACATCTTCGATGCTCTTCAGGTTCGGCGTCGCGACTTTGCCCAGCTCCATGGCCGGTGCCGGGGCTTCTCCTTGCGGAGCGCGCAGTTCTGCCTTTTCGACGTTGGCCGCGTAGTTACAGCTGTCGCAGGAGACGATGGCGTCTTCACCGGTTTCGGCAAGCACCATGAACTCATGGGAGAAACTGCCACCGATCGCCCCGGAATCGGCCTCGACAGCACGGAATTCCAGCCCGCAACGCAGGAATATCCGCCGGTAGGCGTCATACATCTTTTTATAGGAGATATCCGCCCCGGCATCATCGACGTCAAACGAATAGGCGTCTTTCATGATGAATTCCCGGCAGCGCATCAGGCCGAAGCGCGGGCGGATCTCGTCGCGGAACTTGGTCTGGATCTGGTAAAGGTTCAGCGGCAGCTGGCGGTAGGAGTTCACCGTGCCACGGACTATTTCCGTCACCACTTCTTCGTGGGTCGGACCGATACAGAAGTCGGTTTCCTTGCGGTCCTTGAAGCGCAGCAGCTCCTTGCCATACTCCTGCCAGCGTCCGGACTGCTGCCACAGGTCGGCGGGATTGACCGCCGGCATCAGCAGCTCTATGGCTCCGGCACGGTTCATCTCTTCGCGAACGATATTTTCAACCTTGCGAATCACCCGCAGGCCGAAAGGCAGGTAGTCGTAAACGCCGGCGGCCACTTTGCGGATCATACCGGCCCGGGCCATCAACTGGTGGCTGATGACTTCGGCATCACCTGGGGTTTCTTTCAATGTCGGCAAATAGTACTGGGAATAACGCATCGGGCAACCTCTGAATATGATAATGGCCCTCTCGATCGACTAAAGAGGGCCCTTGA
>JBFLJZ010000075.1:0-4483 GCA_040882925.1 Desulfuromonadales bacterium | reverse complement strand
GCTTTGAGTTTTCATGATGTCCTCCATTTGTTAGTATTTTTTAATTGATCTTGATTAAGAAAATAACATTAGAAACTATTCATGTCAAGCAGAAAAGTTAAAATAATTTCATAATTATTTAATTTTCTCTAACTTATTGTTTTTATTGGGTTACAGAGAAAGAAATAACCACAAAAGCAGCTTTTTGGGGCTCTTTCCTTCAATTAATTTTCACTTTTTTATTAATAAAACGCGGGAACCGGTCGCTGGAGGTTGAAGGCGAACAACCAGCCTCCAGCCTCCAGCCCCCATCCCCCAGCCCCCGCACCAAACCCCGTCTCAGAGCCGTTGTCAGAAGGGATTAAAATATTGCTTGCGTGCGTGTTACGAGCGGATTAAAATGAAACCATTGTGGCAGAAATGTTCCCGCACAGCAGATATTGAGGTGCCATTGAGCACGACCAAATCACACAAATGCAAGGCCTGCGGCAAGTCCTATTCGGCGGCATGCCAGCAATGCCAAACGTCAAAAAACCGCAGCGACAGACGCTGAGCCAGGAGATTTTTCGCCCGGGTCTTGATAACGACTGGCAATCTCTTGCCCATCTGCTAGAATTTCTGTAAACACCTTGGAAAAGGATAGATCATGAAAAAATTCATTGCCCTCATTTGCGTTGTCGTTTTTGTACTGGTCATGGCGCCTGCGGTGTTTGCCGACGCGGCCAAAGGCCAGGGGGTCTATATGAATTTCTGCGCGTCCTGTCACGCCAGCGGCATCGCAGGTGCGCCCAAGGTCGGCGACAAATCGGCCTGGGCTGAGCACAGCGCCAAGGGCACTGAGGCCATGATCCAAAACGCCATCAACGGCTATCAGGGTTCAGCGGGCTTCATGCCGGCCCGGGGCGGCAACAGCGCACTGACCGATGAAGAAGTTTCCTCTGCCGTTCTCTATATGCTGGAGCAGAGCAAATAACATTCAGCGCATCATTATTCCGATGAACGAAGCCCGGCCCCTGTCAGCCGGGCTTTTCTCTTGCGGGGCTGGCTGCGGACCCGGACGAAAATACGTTTCCGGCAGACAGCCCGTTTCTGAATTTCTCCGACACCCAAAAAACAAACGTGTTATCTTGCTAGAATGAATCAGTAAAACGACCTGTAGGACTCTAATGACCAGCGAATCTTCCCTCTACCAATTAAAACGTCCGGCCCGCTACCTGGGCGGCGAGCGTGGCAGTGTCTGCAAGGACTGGGACCGGGTCGACGTCCGTTTTGCCATGGCCTTTCCCGACGTCTATGAAGTCGGCATGAGCCACATCGGTTCAGCCATTTTATACCGCGTCCTCAACGATACCAGCTGGATTGCCGCTGAACGCAGCTACACGCCGTGGCCGGACCGTGAAGCGCAGTTGCGCGAACAGGGCAAGCCCCTTTCTTCGCTGGAAAGCGGCCGGCCGCTCGCTGATTTCGATATTATCGGCTTTTCTCTGCAGTACGAGCTTAGTTACACAAATGTTCTGACCATGCTCGAACTGTCAGGGCTGCCACTGCGTGCGGACGAACGTAACCTGGAGGCCCCTCTGATTGTTGTCGGCGGCCCGTGCGCTTTCAACCCCGAACCGCTTGCCGATTTTATCGACTGCGCGGTCATCGGTGACGGCGAAGAAGCCATCCTCGACCTCTGCAGGGCTGTGCGTGATAGCAGGTCGGCCGGCGAGGACAAAGCGGCCCTGATGAAGAGGCTGGCGGCAATTGAAGGCCTTTACGTGCCATCCCTGTTTACCGTCAGCTACAAGCAGGACGGCGAGATCGCCGCCATCACTCCGCTCAAGGGGGTCAAGGACACAATCAGGCGGCGGGTGCTGCCCGATCTGGATGCAGCGCCCTATCCGGTGCAGCCGATCGTGCCCTTTCTGCAGACAATCCACGATCGGGTCGCCGTCGAAGTCGCCCGCGGCTGCACGCGCGGCTGTCGTTTCTGTCAGGCCGGCTATATTTACCGCCCGGTTCGTGAACGCCAGCCGGAAACGATCCGCAGTCTGGTCCGACAGATGTTGCGCCACTCCGGCTACGACGAAGTCTCCCTGCTCTCTCTCTCAACCGGAGATTACAGCGCCATAGAGGCCCTGGTACAGGACCTGATGGGCTGTTACGCCGGCCAGCGCGTCGCCATATCATTGCCCAGCCTGCGGGTCGGTTCACTGACTCCGGAGCTGATGAATGAAATCAAGAAGGTCCGCAAAACCGGCTTCACCATGGCGCCCGAGGCGGGCAGCGAGCGCTTGCGTCAGGTGATCAACAAGGGGATCTGCGAGGAGGACCTGATCGCCAGCGCCCGGGCGGCCTTTGAACTCGGCTGGCGGTTGATCAAGCTCTATTTCATGATCGGCCTGCCCACGGAAAGAGACGAGGACCTGGATGCACTGGTCGCCCTGGCGGCGCGTGTCAAGGCTGCCGGACGCGGCACCCAGGGTGGCGCCGATGTCAATGTCTCGGTGTCGACTTTTGTGCCAAAAGCCCACTCGCCCTTCCAGTGGGAAGCGCAGATCGGCTTTGACGAGACCTTGTCCCGGCAGGACAAGCTGCGCAACGCCCTGAAGCAGAAGCGCCTGCGGCTGAAATGGCACGAGGCGGAGCTGTCGTTTCTCGAGGGAGTGTTCGCCCGCGGTGATCGGCGCCTCGGCGCCGTCCTCGCAGAAGCTGTGCGGCGGGGATGTCGGTTCGACGGCTGGCGTGATCATTTCCGCTGGGACTTGTGGCAAGCGGCGTTCGCCGCCGCCGGCCTCGATCCGGCCTGGTACCTGCGCCAGCGTCAGACGGCAGAAGCCCTGCCCTGGGACCATATCGACCCGGGAGTCAGCAAGGAGTTCCTGCTGCGCGAAAGACAGCATGCACTGCTCGGCAAGGAGACGCCGGACTGCCGCAATGGTCAGTGCAGCTTTTGCGGACTATGCGACTTCGAGTCTGTCCGACCACGCCTCTCCCGACCGGAAAGACCGGCAGCAGAAATCCCTGCAGCAGAGACAACGGCAGCGGACCCCGAGCTTCTGCCAAAGCTGCGGTTGACGCTCACCAAGACCGGCCGCACGGCCAGCCTGAGCCATCTCGAATACATGACCCTGATCCACCGGGCCGTGCGCCGGGCCGGTCTGCCGGTCAGATACTCGGCAGGTTTTCACCCGGCACCTCGCATCAGCTTCGGTGATGCACTACCGCTCGGCGTAGCGAGTGATGCGGAAATCGTCGACCTCGACTTGACGGCAAAGTGTCGGCCGGCAACGGTCATGGCGCAGCTCAACCGGGAATTTCCGGAGGGTGTCCGGGTCCTCAAGGCTGAAACCTGGCCGCGCAAGGGGGAGTCTCCGGCAAGGAGCGTCGTTACGGCGACCTACCGGGTGCCGTTGCCGGCTCAGCTCGCAGAAGACTTCGCAACCAGGCTGCAGGACTTCTTGCTTAAGGACAGCGTCATCACGACCAGGACAAAAAAGAACCGCGAGGAAAACATAGATTTACGGCCCTGGGTTGTCGACCTGCAGTGCCGGGACGATCAGCTCTGGATGGAATTGAAATCCGGCAGTCCTCTCTTCCTCAGTGCCTATCTCCTCGAGAGAGATATCGAGGATATGCGCACCATGGGCATATGCAAAACAGCAGTGCGGTTGAAAGAGCCGGGAATCGAGGTAAATTTGTAAGACGTTGCATGCTGGACAGCGGGAACAGGATCTTCTCCGACAGTCACTGCGACCCTCACATATCAGCCGTTTTCATTTTAACGATATAGACACCAGGCAAGGAGACATGATCATGACCAAGGAGCTGGTCATCAACACCACGTCCCACGAGACGAGGATTGCCCTGCTGGAGAACGGTCACATTGCCGAACTCTACATCGAGCGCAACCGTGAGCTTGGCATCGTCGGCAACATCTACCGGGGCCGCGTCATCCGTGTCCTGCCGGGCATGCAGGCGGCATTTGTCGATATCGGTCTCGACAAAGCAGCGTTTCTCTACGTTGCCGATGTCCTCGACGAGATGGAAGCCGTCGAACATTACGTCGAGGTCGGTCATCGTCATGACCAGCACAACGACGAGACCGGAGAGGAGAGACCGCCCCTGCCACCGATCGAGGAGCTGTTGCAGGAAGGCCAGGAGATCCTGGTCCAGGTCGCCAAAGAGCCGATCGGCACCAAGGGCGCGCGCATCACTTCACACATCTCGCTGCCGGGTCGCAACCTGGTCTATATGCCGACCGTGGACCATGTTGGCATCTCCCGCAGAATCGAGAACGAGGAGGAACGCGAGCGTTTGCGTCACCTTGTGGATGTCATGCGCCCGGCCGGCACCGGTTTCATTGTGCGCACGGCGGCAGAGATGCGCGAGGCAGATGAACTCCGCACCGACATGGATTATCTGGTCAACCTGTGGGACCAGATCAGTGAGCGCTGCGAAGACACGAGCGCTCCCTGCCTGATTCATTCGGACCTGGATGTCACCAGCAAGGTCCTGC
>JBFLJZ010000074.1:0-4252 GCA_040882925.1 Desulfuromonadales bacterium | reverse complement strand
GCTCCAGCTGAAAAATGACGTCTGGCTAGTGAGCAGCAGCAGGAAATAGGCTGTCAATAAACAGAGAGGAAAAAGCATGCTGAGTTTAAAGATTTTGTCACGATGAAACATCACCAAACCTCATTCAGTGGGAAAGTGCCTCCAAAAACTGCCTTTGGGGCGAATTGCCGGGCCTCTGCTTCCGTTGTCAGGTACCCCCATTTTTGAAGTATCGCCTGTCCCTCCCGGGAAGCAAGGAATGACAGAAAAGCATCTGCTCCTTCCGGGTTACTTGCGCTGAGAAGCTTGGCCCCCGGGACGTAAGCGAGACGTGGAATTTCTTCTGGGGAGAGAAGGATCACCTCCATGGTGTCAGGTTGCCACGTGGCAAATTCACGCCAGCCGATAACAACGTCAACCATGTTGAGGGGGATCATGGCCGCAGTTTTGGCGCAGCTTTCCACCATCCCTTTCAGGCGAGGGCGCAGCGGCTCAAGAAGATGATTGGCATGCAACAGCTCTATTGCGTACAAGCCAACACAGACACCGTCCGGGTCTGCGAGACCGATGCGAAGGTCCTCCCTCTTCAAGTCATCCAAAGATTTTATCCCCAGGGGGTTGCCTTTGGCGACGACGAGTGCCGGAACGAGGTAGGCAATGGTCACCGAGTCCTTGGCAACCAGTTTAAAATCGAGGGCCTTCTGCATGTAGTCAGGAGAGCCCGGGATATAGATGTCGCCCTGGCCCGTCAGGTGAGCCTGATTCAGCATGCTGCCAGAACTGCCCAGATGAAGAATGACGCGGAGGCCTGTTTTGGACTGAAATGTTTGCGCGGCTTCTTCCAGAGGGGGTTGGGCTGCGGTTCCGGCAAAGACCACAACCGGCTTGTCGGCTAAAGCCTGTTGTGGTATGGCGCAAGCCAGTATTATGCAGAGTGCCAGGAGTCTAAACATTGTCGATGGTCTCTGTGTTTGGAAAACATGACATAAAACATCGATCAGCTTCAGAGTTGACCTTTGTTCGCATTGTTTCGAATTTGCCTAACAGTTCGAGCGTAGCGGGTGTCAAATGAGTTGCTCCGCCATCCTTGCCGCCAGTTCTCTTCGCAAGCAAGGGAAAGGGAGCGGTCTCCTCCATGGCCTGCAACTGAGCCCAGACTTTTCGGTATGACATGCCAAGGGCGCGAGATGCGGCATTGATTGACCCGTGGTTATGGATAGCGGACAGGATGCGATAACGACCAGCTCCGAGAAAAGGCTTGCCATCAATTTCCAGCCAGATTTTGCTGCGGACTTGAAATAGGTTCATGACAAATAGCGCTTTACGATCAGGTTGCAGAGGCCCGAAGCATCATTAATGCCATAAAGAGGAACATCCACATCCAGAGAGCTGTCCGAGGCGACAGCGATCAGGGTTTCGTCTCGGTTTTCAGTGCGACAGAGCAGTTCGTTGCTCCTTTCATGACGATGTACTTCAATCTTCGGCATCGCACTTTTTTTGAAGCCCTCGGTTAGAACCAGATCGACATCCTGGAAGTAGCTTTCAACAGTCTCTTCCAGTGACAGCTCCGTTTGCGGGGAAGTCTTCTTGACCATGGCAAGCTTTTCGGAAGAGCTGATCACCATCGTGTCAGCACCGGCTTGAGTCAGTCGCCAGGAGTCTTTCCCTTCGTGATCGATGTCGAAACGGTGAGCATCGTGCTTTATGACACCAATTTTGTAGCCTCGACATTTCATCTCGGCGATAAGTTTCTCGAGCAAAGTGGTTTTGCCCGTACCACTCTTGGCAACGATCGAGACAACCGGTATCTTCATTTTGCTTCCTCCCTGATTTTGTCCCTATCCGCAGGCGTATTGATATTTATCAAGCTCTTTTCCCAGCCTTCAGGCATGTCACACCAATTCAAAAAGTGGACATTGAGTTCAGCGTAGAGGTTGAAGATACTCTTTCTCCCTTGTTGTAATGCTTTCTCGAAGACCGGCAGGCAATTCTTGTGGTAGAGCGCGAAGACGGGTTCAAAGCCTGACGGAGTCTCCGGGACGACAGCATCGGCAGAATGTCTCCGTTCAAGCAACATCTCAAGGATTCGAAAGTCAGGGCAGGGCATGTCGCAGGCGGATACAAAGACCCAGTCTGTGTCAGCAGTATGGAGAGATGTGAATATCCCACCGAGTGCACTGCCGGGGTATATGTCAGGAATGCAAGGGATGACCCCGGAAGCGAGATCCGGTCTATCACCGGAAATCATAACCTTTTGAAAATAGTTACACAGCAGTTCAAGTGATCGGAAATAAAGAGCTTGTCCGTTTGCAACCAGAAAAGCCTTGTCTCGACCCATCCGGCGGCTTGTGCCGCCAGCAAGCAGGACTCCGGTAACATCTGAATATTTAGCGCTGTGCGAATCATGCATAACGATTGTGATTATAAATGGTTGCGATAAACTTGCAAGGTTGATTATTAAGACTTAATAAATAGCAGGTTGATCTTCAAAAATTGACCTGAGTCAATAGTTCTGTTGGTCAAATAGATTAGTGTAGGTTTATTCACCCTCTAGCTTTGCTGTTGATATCGGTTCTCGGGACACAAGGCTGACATAACGCCTTCCCGTTTATTCATAATTATTATTTGCACTCACCGATTGAAGGAGAAAGCTTATGCCTGTCAGTGGACTTGTTATTCAGGTCGATCCCGCCCGGCGAAATGCCATCATTTCCACCTTAAATAACCTCGATAATGTTGAGTTGACCGACACTCCGGATGGAAAGCCTTTGGTTGCCGTCCTCGATGTTGAATCGATGCGAGAAGAAGAGGCTTTGTTCAAAGAAATTAACGACATCTCGGGTGTTCATAATGTGACTCTCAGTTACCACAACTTTGAAGATATCAGTGACGACTAGAATACTTAATGCTCACACAAGCCAAGGGGAGGAGTTATGGATATCAGGAGACGTGAATTTATCAAGGGTGCTGCTGCCGCAGCCGCCCTGACCGCAGTGGGTCTACCGGTGAACGCAATGCTGGCTCAGCAGGCTGAAGCAGCGAACATGGGGATTACATGGGATAAAGCACCGTGTCGTTTCTGTGGGACAGGTTGCGGTGTCCTGGTCGGAGTCAAGAACGGAAAAGTTGTTGCGACCAAGGGTGATGCTGAAGCGCCTGTCAACAAGGGCCTGAATTGTATCAAGGGGTACTTCCTGGCCAAGATAATGTACGGCGAAGACCGTCTCACCAAGCCGCTGCTGCGCAAGGGTGACAAGTTCGAGGAAATTTCATGGGACGAGGCCCTCGACAAGATTGCTGCAGAGATGCAGAAGGTGATCAAGGAGAGCGGCCCCCAGGCGATCGGCATGTTTGGTTCTGGACAATGGACCATACATGAGGGTTACGTCGCTTCCAAATTCATGAAGGCCGGAGTCGGAAGCAACAGCATCGATCCGAACGCTCGTTTCTGCATGGCGAGCGCCGTGGCCGCTTTCATGAAAACATTCGGCTCCGACGAGCCGATGGGAAATTACGATGACCTTGATCTGGGTGACACCTACTTCCTCTGGGGTGCCAACATGAGCGAGTGTCACCCGATCCTCTTTTCGCGCATGACCGCCAACCGTGTCAAAAACCCCAACGTCAAGATCATCGACTTTGCGACCCGTTACAGCCGCACCTCGAAAGAGGCTGACCATTATGTTGAGTTTAAGCCGCAAACTGACTTGGCGCTGGCAAACGGTATCGCCCATGTCATTGTCCGCGACAAGCTCTACAACGAGGACTTCATTAAGGCCAACACTATCTTCAAGACAGGCAAGACCAACATTGGCTACGGGGTCGAGGACAATTTCTCTTTCACAGACAAGGAAGAGGTCATCGACTTTGACACATACAAAAAGATGATCAAGGAGTATACGCCAAAGAAAGTTGAAGAGCTCTCCGGTGTGCCGGCCAAGGCGGTTGAGGAAATGGCCAAGCTCTATGCAGACCCGAAGCGCAAAGTCTGCTCTTACTGGACCATGGGATTTAACCAGCATGTTCGCGGTACCTGGGTGAACCAGCTTGTTTACAACATTCACCTGCTGACCGGTAAGATTGCACAACCAGGACAAGGCCCGTTCAGTCTGACTGGCCAACCCTCAGCATGCGGGACAGCTCGCGAAGTAGGGACTTTCGCACATCGCTTGCCGTCTGACATGGTGGTCATGAATCCTGAGCATCGTAAGATCGCAGGAAAAATCTGGAACGTCGACCCCGAAAGCATCCCTGCCAAACCAGGATTCCATGC
>JBFLJZ010000342.1:0-2522 GCA_040882925.1 Desulfuromonadales bacterium | reverse complement strand
GGATGCTGCGCCTTGAGCATCGGCGCCTTGCTGATCTTGTGCGTCCAGTCCTTGAAGTTGCGTTGGTCGTAGTATGTTTCCATGGCCTCGGCGCTGGTGCCGTTGAGCCACGGGAAGGTCACCACCTTAGCGGTCTTCTGGTTGCCGTCCTTGTCCGTCCATTCGGTCGCCTTGAAGTAGTACTCGGAGTGACACTGAGCGCAGACCATCGAACGCAGGTCGTTGTCGCTGAGCTTGTTCACGTCGTGGCCGATCTCGGTGAAGCCCCGCTTTGCGTAGTCGCGGCTCAGGGCCAGCTCCGCAGTGCCGCTGTCGTGACAGTCGGCGCAGCCGATCGAGTTGGAGATTTCATCGCCGTACTTGGCCCACTTGCCGGTGAAGTATTCATTTTCGCCGTCTTCGTCGATCATGCGGACCACGTCGGGCGACTTGCAGGTCCAGCAGGCGGTCGGCATCGGTCCGGTTTTCTCATCAACAGGGGCGCCGGTTCTCAAGGTGTTCTGGTTGCTCTGCAGCGCGTAGAAATGGCCGCGGGGGGCATTGTAGTCCTTGGCGAAGCCGTACCCGGCCCAGAGGATGACCAACTGCGGCTTTTCCTCCAGCATGTCGATGATCTGGTCGCTCTTGGCGGTCATTTTCCATGATTCATATTGCTCGGGATAGTCCTTGGCCCACTTGCTGTTGTTGCTGACAACCTCGCCTGCGAACGCGCCACCGGCAATCAGCATCAGCGATGCGACGATCATGGTTGACTTGGCAAATACTCTGTACATGATTCCTCCTTGTGTAGTTATAGGTGATTTCCCACAGACCATCAGCTTCTGCATTGTTGGTGAATTCATTTAGCCAAATATTACACAGCCCTAACAATAGTCAATTGACCCAGGTCAAAAAACAGCCAGGATGATCATGCGAGTGGTCTTTTTTTGCCAGACGTGGCATTTTGTCAGTAAAGCGGGTTGTCTGTTATTGTTTAATGAATATTAGCTTTGAGGAGGCTGCCATGGCTGTCGGTTACAAGCAGTTGGTCGAAGATGCCGAGTCGCGGATTGAGACGATTTCGGCAGAGCAGGCGTTGACTGAATTCGATTCGCCCGATGTTACGTTTGTCGATCTGCGTGATGTGCGCGAATTAAAGCGGGAGGGTAAAATTCCCGGCGCATTCCATTGCCCGAGGGGTCTGCTCGAATTCTGGATCGACCCGGAGAGCCAGTACTACAACCCGGTCTTCGAGGACTGCAAGCGCTTCATATTCTACTGCAACCTCGGTTGGCGCTCCGCGCTCGCCGCGGATATTGCACAGAAGATGGGCCTGCGCGATGTCTGCCACATCGGTGGCGGGTTCGATGCCTGGAAGACTGCGGGCGGGGCCGTGGAAACCAAGTGAAGATGAGAGGGGTAAGGGGAAAGAGGTCACTGGCCTCTATCCTCTTTCCCCTAACCACTTAGCTCTCTTATTCCCCCCTCAGATAAGTCGACGGTTTCTGCCCGAGGGCCTTCCAGGTGCCGAGCAGGCCGAGCAGGAGCGTCAGGGCAATACCGATCAGGATGGTTGTGATGATCGTTCCCGGGTGCAGGGTAAAATCCATCTTCATCAGACCCTTGACAATCCCCATCGCCGCCAGACTGCCGACCATTGCGCTGATACAGCCGGCGATCAAGCCGAGGAACAGGAACTCTGCGGCAAAAGAGCCGAGTATGTCGAAGCGGGTCGCACCGCACACTTTGAAGATTACCGCGTCATGAATACGGCGGTGCTGGTCCGCTGAGACCGCCCCGGCCAGGACCAGGAAGCCGGTCAGCAGGGCGATCGCCGCCATGCTGCGAAATGCCGTGCCGATTCGCCCGAGGGTGCGGGAGACATTCTGCATGACTTCACGGGTGCTGATTGCGGAGACGTTCGGGAACTGCCTGGTGATCGTTGCAAAGGTCTTCTCTTCGTATTCTTGCAGCACATGAATGGAGGCGATATTCGTCTGCGGTGCGTTCTCCAATATGCCGGGAGAGAAGATCAGTGCAAAGTTCAGGTCGAGAGTAGACCAATCCACTTCACGCCGACTGCTGATTTTGGCGGTCACGTCACGACCGAGGACATTCACGGTCAGAGTGTCGCCGATGTCGACACCAAACCCCCTGCCCAGGTCGTCCGTTATCGATACCAGAGGCTCGCCGGTATAATCTTTCGGCCACCATTGGCCGGCGACGATCTCAGTGTCTGGCGGCATTTCGGCCGTGTAGCTGAGAAAGCGATCGCCGCGTACGGCCCAGCGCACCTCCTGTGCGACCTTCGCCTGGCCGACCGGCGTGCCGGCAATAGCGGTAATCCGGCCTCGCAAGGTGGGGTAGCGCTCGATCTTGCGTATGCCGGGGAGCTTCTGCGCGGTCGCTTCAAAGCGTTCAGCCTGGTGACTCTGAATGTCGAGAAAAAAGAAAGCTGGCGCCTCGCTCGGCACGGTTTCGTTGACCTTGTCATCGAGATTGGTCTGAACCAACATGATAACGACCAGTGCCGTCAATCCAAG
>JBFLJZ010000073.1:0-2942 GCA_040882925.1 Desulfuromonadales bacterium | reverse complement strand
GCCACTCGATCCTGGTTGCCAGCGAGCAGGTCGATCTGGCGGATATCCTGCCTGACATCAGCCTCTCGCTGCCGAGCGACTCGCTGCCACAGCTGCAAGAAAATACCCTTTTCATCGGCAACCTGCTCTGCGCTATGGTCGAAGGGGAACTTTTCGGTACTTGAGATTGCTTTGCATCGGCTCCGCCATTGAACGGTTGACCACCTACGGAGCATCGATGGGGATTGCTTATGAACACCTGCGCCACGGCCCGGCGGAGAACTTCGGACCGGAAATGCCTATCGACAAGAGAATTGACAGAGCAGCGGCAAAAAACGTATCATTAAAAAGTTTTGGATATCGATATCAAAGCGGGTCCGGGTGAAGTTTTAGTCATCATTTGGGCACGTTTATCTTTATTATAGGCCCTGATACACGACGAATCACTGCCCTCGGGTTCCGGTTCTGCCAATGCGAGATGTTTCATCATGACGGTCAATATCCTGCTCTTCAAAGTCACCCTGCTGGTCTATTTCGTCGCCACCCTCTTCTATCTGGTCGGTGTCATTTCGCGCAGGGACCGCTTCCGCCAGAACGCCGTCTACCTGTTGATTGGCGGTTTTGTATTGCATTGCCTGACCCTGGCCGTGCGCTGGATCACCACCGGCGCCATCCCGGTCGCCAGCCTGCATGAATCGTTATCGTTTTTTGCCTGGTCGCTGGTCGGCATCTACCTGATCTTCTACCTGCGCTATCGCACCGTAATGCTCGGTGCGTTTATAACTCCCCTGGCCCTGGTCCTGATGATCATCGGCACGACAACCTCGGCGCAGGCCCCGGCACTCAATCCGATGCTCGACAGCTGGTGGTTCCCCGTGCATGTCACCCTGGCTTTTCTCGGCCACGCGATCTTTGCCATTGCCGCAGCAGCCGGAATCATGTACCTGCTGCAGGAGCGCATGCTGAAAAGCAAAAAGTTTTCCGGGCTGTTTTATCGACTGCCCTCTCTCGACACCCTTGACAGCATGAATTACAAATGCCTGACCTTCGGTTTTCCACTCATGACCATGGGGATCATCTCCGGTGCAATCTGGGCCAATTCCGCCTGGGGAGGCTACTGGCGGTGGGACCCGAAGGAGACTTGGGCTCTGATCAGCTGGTTTCTCTATGCTGCATTGCTGCACGGCCGGCTCACCGTTGGCTGGCGCGGCCGCCGTGCGGCGATCTTCGCCATCATCGGCTTTGGCTTCCTCCTCTTCACCTTCTTTGGCGTTAACCTGTTTCTCTCCGGAGAGCACAGCTTCCGTAACTTTACGGGGCAGTAGCGGAGGGACTTAAGGAGCGCGCCATGCACATCGTCATCGTCGGGCTGAGCCATAAAACAGCGCCGGTTGAAATTCGTGAACGCCTCGCCTTTGCGCCGACCGCCATGCAGCGGCCATTGCAGAAGATGCTTGAGCTCTCTTCTGTCGCCGAAGGCCTGATCGTTTCAACCTGTAACCGGGTCGAACTTTGTGCTGCGACCAAGGAGCCGGATCTTGCCATAGCGGCCATGCGCCGGTTCCTCGCCGAGTACCACGAGTTATCGCCAGGCGAAATAGACGAGCATCTCTACGATTATCAGGGCGAGGATGCCATCCGGCACCTCTTCCGGGTCGCCTCAAGCCTGGATTCGATGGTTCTCGGCGAACCGCAGATTCTCGGCCAGATTAAAACCGCCTACGGCTACGCTGCCGAATTCAAGACCGCGGGGCTGATCCTCAACCGTTTTCTGCACAAAGCGTTTTCTGTCGCCAAGCGGGTTCGTACTGAAACGGCTATCGCCAGCAATGCCGTCTCGGTTTCATTCGCGGCGGTCGAACTGGCACGCAAAATTTTTGACCAGATCGACAATAAAACCGTTATGATCATCGGCGCCGGAGAAATGTGTGAGCTGGCGGCACGCCACTTCGTCACCAATGGCGTTGCCAAAGTGCTGGTCACCAACCGGACTTTCGAACGAGCAGAAAAACTGGCGACTGAATTTAATGGCCGAGCCGTGCCTTTTGACCACTTTATCGAGCACCTCGTGGAAGCCGACATCGTCCTGACCTCAACCGGCGCGCCGAACTTTATTCTCGGCCAGCGGCATATGGAGGACGTTCTCAAGCGCCGCAAGAACCGGCCGATGTTTCTGATCGATATCGCCGTGCCTCGCGATATCGACCCCAAGGTCAACAGACTCGACAACGCCTATCTCTACGATGTCGATGACCTTCAGGGAGTCGTCCAGGCCAACCTCAAGGAACGCAAGAAGGAGGCCAGCAAGGCCGAGGCGATTGTAGATCAGGAAATCGGCCAGTTTCACCAGTGGCTGGCCAATCTCGAGGTCAAGCCGACGATCATTGCATTGCGGCGCAAGCTCGAAGAGATTCGTCAGCAGGAGTTGGACAAGACCTTCGGCAACCTGAAGAACCTGTCCGGCAAGGATCGTAAAAGTATCGAGGCAATGGCCAATGCCATCATCAACAAGATTCTGCATCAGCCGACAACCGCCCTTAAACAGAGCCAGAACGATGCCAGCGGCAATGACTATGTTGATGCCGTCCGAACCCTTTTCGACCTGCCCGCGCCGGCGGACGATGACAACGAAATCAGACCCCTGGACGACCCCGGCCAGGAAGAACAAGGAGTGACATAAGATGTCCAAGAAGCTACTGCGAATCGGTACCCGTGCCAGCCAACTGGCCCTTTGGCAGGCCAACTGGGTCAAGTCGGAACTGGAAAAACGTTACCCAGACACAGAGGTTACCCTGACCAAGATCAAGACTCAGGGCGACAAGATCCTGGATGTGCCGCTGGCCATGGTGGGCGGCAAGGGTCTTTTCGTCAAGGAAATCGAAGAAGCTATGCTGCGTGACGAAATCGATATCGCCGTGCATTCGATGAAAGATGTCCCGACCATCTTTCCCGAAGGACTGGCG
>JBFLJZ010000341.1:0-3170 GCA_040882925.1 Desulfuromonadales bacterium | reverse complement strand
CTGGCCAAGCAGTTTGTTCTCCCTGAGCAGATCGACGGCGGCCAGCAGCTCGGAAATTTTCAGGCCGAACTTGGCATCGCTGCCACCGGAGGTTGCCCATTTGCCGGTCCCTTTCGAGGAAAGCTTGACCCGGATGCCGAGTTTCGGCTTGATCCCGGTCTGCTCGGACAGGGCAATGATTCTGTCCAGCTCGAAGAGCTTCTCGACGACGATGGTGATATCGTAGCCGATCTTATTGGCATAGAGGATAGTCTCGATGTAATCGTTGTCTTTGTAACCATTGCAGATGATCGGTAGCTTTTTGCCGGTAGCAAAGGAAATCGCCGCAACCAGCTCGGGCTTCGAGCCGACCTCGAGGCCGATGTTGTATTTCTTGCCGAATTCGGTGATCGCCTCGACCACCTGGCGCTGCTGGTTGACCTTGATCGGAAAAAAGGTCTGGTAGCCGGCCGGGTAGTCGTACTCCTCGATGGCGTAGTCGAAGGCGCGGTTGATCGCGTCGATCCGCCCTTTCAGGACGTTCATGAAGCGCAGCAGGATCGGCGGTTTGATCTTGCGCTTGACCAGGTCGTCCATCAGTGCGCGCAGATCGATGGCATACTTCGAATGCGGCGAAGGATGCACACAGACGTGTCCGCGGCGGTTGATCGAGAAAAAACCATCTCCCCAGTTGTCGATGTTGTAGACCCTGGCAGCCTGTTTTGTGGTCCAGCGTTCCATTGGTGAACCTTTCTATGAGGATCAGAACCCAGAATCCAGTATTCAGTATCCAGAATTCAGTAGGAAAGTCACAATTCTTGAGCTAAGGTTTAAGTCTGAATTCTGGATACTTGATTGACAATATCCTGCAAAACATATCGTATTCAATCCGCCCCTTACGAGAGCCGCCCCCTGAAATCCTCGTAGTCAAAACTGCGCACCACGCGCAAAGACCCGACTTCGGGTTCATACACGCAGAGGTGCGGGAGCTGGATGCCGTTGAAAGTGGTCGTCTTGACCATCGTGTAATGGGCCATATCGAGAAACGCCAGCCGGTCACCGGCAGTCAAGGGTTGCATAAACGACCAGTCGCCGATGATGTCACCGGCCAGGCAGGACGGCCCGCCGAGGCGATAGGTGTATTGCTTGAGGCCCGGATCGTAACCACTGAAGATTTCCGGCCGGTAGGGCATCTCCAGAATGTCGGGCATGTGGCAGGTTGCCGAAACATCGAGAATCGCCGTCTCGATCTCGTTCGGCACCACATCCAGCACCTCGCCGACCAGCAAGCCGGTGCCGATAACAACCGCCTCCCCGGGCTCGAGGTAAACTTCGACGTCGTACTTGTCCCTGAAGTATTTGACCAGGGCCACCAACCCGTCGATATCGTAGCCTGCCCGGGTGATATGGTGGCCGCCGCCAAGGTTGAGCCATTTCATGCCCGGCAGGAACTCGCCGAATTTCTCCTCGAAGGCCTTGGCGGTCCTGGCCAGAGGTTCAAAGAGGTGTTCACAGAGGGTATGGAAGTGCAGCCCGTCGACACCGGCCAGGGATTTGCCATCGAACTCCCGGCGCGGAATACCGAGACGCGAATTTTTCGCGCAGGGATCATAGATTTCCGTATGCCCTTCCGAGTGTTCCGGATTGACCCGCAGTCCGATCGACACCCTCTCCCGCTCCTGTTCCGACAAGGGTCGAAAACGTTCCAGCTGGGCAAAAGAGTTGAACACCAGGTGGTCGGAGATCGACAAAAGCTCGACGATGTCCCTCTCCTTGAACGCTGCGGCGAAAGAGTGCACCTCGCCGCCAAAAGTCTCCCGACCCAGGCGGGCCTCCCACGGTGACGAGGCGCACACCCCCTGCAATGTTTCCCGGATCAGCGGGAAAGTGCTCCACATGGCAAAGGCCTTGAGCGCCATGAGGATCTTCGCCCCACTGCGTCGCTGCACCTCATCGAGAATCGCCAGGTTATGGCGCAGTTGACCCAGGTCGATGACGTATGCCGGCGACGGTGCCAGTTCGAGAATTTTCGGGATGTCGATGTTGTTCAATCTATGTATTCCGTTGAAACTATTCAGCAGGGGCTGACGGAAAGCTAACCGTTATTTCATAAAGTATTTTAGTATCCAGAATTCAGAATTCAGTAGGATTAAACAATGCAAAAGTCCGTGGGCTATTATTCTGGATTCTGGATACTTGGCTCTGAATACTTGTCCTGGATACCGGATTCCCTCAGCTCAAAGTGGCGGCCAGTAGCCGTTGTCGATCACCACGTGCGGCAGGCCCATCGGGCCGACCTCGGCGAGGAACGGGTCCGGGTCGAATTGCTCCATGTTCCAGACCCCGGGCTTGTGCCATTGGCCGGTCAGCATCATGATCCCGCCGACCACCGCCGGGACACCGGTGGTATAGCTGATGGCCTGGGAGTTGACTTCCTTGTAGCACTGCTCGTGGTCACAGATATTGTAGATATAAACCTGCCTGCGCTCACCATCCTTGAGCCCGCGAGCAATCACGCCGATACAGGTCTTGCCCTTGGTCAGGGGCCCGAGCGAACCGGGATCGGGCAGGACCGCCTTGAGAAACTGCAGCGGCACGATTTTCTGGCCCTGGTACTCGACTTCGTCTATCCGGGTCATGCCGACGTTCTTCAGAACCTCGAGATGCTTGAGATAATTATCGGAGAAGGTCATCCAGAATTGGGCCTTTTTGATCGACGGGATATGCTTGACCAGCGATTCCATCTCCTCGTGGTACATGCGGTAGATGTTCATCGGCCCGACCCCGCCCGGAAAGTCAAACAATCGCCTGGTGGCCAAGGCATCGCTCTCCACCCACTCGCCGTTTTCCCAGTGACGGCAGGGCGCAGTGACCTCGCGGATATTGATTTCCGGGTTGAAGTTGGTTGCAAAGGGCTGGCCATGGCTGCCGGCGTTGGCGTCGATAATGTCGATCTCCTGAAGCTTGTCCAGGTAATGCTTGGCCGCCAGAGCCGTATAGACATTGGTCATACCGGGGTCGAAACCGCTGCCGAGCAGAGCCATCAGGCCTTTCTCGCGGAAGCGGTCCTGGTAGTCCCATTGCCAGCGGTATTCGAATTTTGCCGTATCGGGCGGCTCGTAGTTGGCGGTATCGAGATAATCGACACCGGCAGCCAGGCAGGCATCCATGATCGTCAGGTCCTGGTAGGG
>JBFLJZ010000072.1:0-19903 GCA_040882925.1 Desulfuromonadales bacterium | reverse complement strand
AGAATCTCCTTGAGATCCTGTTCAGCGGTGGTGATCGGCCCGATGTTGAAGTTCTCGACCAGGAAGTTGAGCACGTTCGGCGTGATGAACGCCGGCAGTGACGGCCCCAACTTGATGTTCTTGATGCCGAGGTGCAGCAGGGTCAGCAGGATCGCCACGGCCTTCTGCTCGTACCACGACAGGACCAGGGACAGTGGCAGGTCGTTGACACCGCACTCGAAGGCATCGGCCAGCGCCAGGGCGACCTGGATGGCACTGTAGGCATCGTTGCACTGGCCAACATCGAGCAGGCGGGGGATGCCGCCGATATCGCCGAGGTCGAGCTTGTTGAAGCGGAACTTGCCGCAGGCCAGGGTCAGGATCACGGTGTCATCCGGTGCCTGCTCGGCGAACTCGGTATAGTAATTGCGCCCCGACTTGGCGCCGTCACAGCCGCCAACCAGGAAGAAGTGCTTGATGGCACCGGCCTTGACGCCTTCGATCACCTGGTCGGCGACGCCGAGGATGGCGTTGTGGCCGAAGCCGGTGAGAATCTCCTGGCCCGGGTTGTCTTCGAAGCCATCGCATTCCTTGGCCTTGGCAATGACTTCGGAGAAGTCCCAGCCATTGACGTGCTTGACGCCGGGCCATTGCACCAGGCCCCAGGTGAAGAGGCGGTCCTTGTAGCTGTCGGCCGGCTTCTGGATGCAGTTGGTGTTGAAGATGATGGCGCCCGGGAACTCGGCGAACTCCTTGTGCTGGTCCTGCCAGGCGCCGCCGAAGTTGGCGACCAGGTGCGGATATTTCTTCAGGCCCGGGTAGCCGTGGGCCGGCAGCATTTCGCCATGGGTGTAGATGTTGATGCCGGTGCCCTCGGTCTGCTTGAGCAGCTCTTCGAGGAATTTCAGGTCGTGACCGGAGACCAGGATCGCCTTGCCGGCTTTGGTGCCGAGTTGAACCGGGGTCGGCACCGGATGGCCGTAAGCTTCGACATGGGCCTGATTGAGCAGTTCCATGGTGAGATAGTTGATCTTGCCTGCCTCCATGGCCAGACCGACATTGGCCATCAGGTCGAGGCTGTCATCGAGCTGTGCGGCCAGCGCCTTGTGCGTGTAGGCATAGATCTCGTCGGATTCCTTGCCGAGAATCCTGGCATGGTCGGCATAGGCTGCATAGCCCTTGATGCCGTACATGGTGATCTCGCGTACCGAGTGGATATCGGGATCGACGGTGTAATCCTTGACCCCGTGCAACTCGCCGAGCTTGACCTGCTCTTCGATCGATGCCGGCAGTGTCCAGTCCTGCGCGGCAGCGGGGACGGGTCCGTCATAGCCGCCGGCCAATTGTTTCGCCTTGTCACGCAGGCGGACGCCGTCGGCAACAAACTTGGCAACAGCTTCGGCGTCGAAGTCAACATTGGTGACCGTCGTGAACAGGCCGTCGATCATGAAGCGATCGATTTCCTGGTCCTTGACGCCCTTGGCCCGGGCCTGGTTCGCCCAGAACGCAATTCCTTTGAGAGTGTAGACGAGCAGATCCTGCAGGGCGGCGACATCGGGCTGCTTGCCGCAGACGCCGACTGCGGTGCAACCGGTTCCTTTTGCCGCCTGCTCACACTGGTAACAAAACATCGACATGGTTTTCCTCCGTTTTTTGGTTGAGTTGCAAGCGCTGAATGATCGGTTGGTATTGCAACAACTTTAACAGGTTTATGTAAAATATCTCGCAGCTTCAGCCTGGGGTTTTGATATAATGAGTCACTGCGAGCGAAGTTGACCTGATCCTAGCCGGTTTTCTCGCTGCTCGCTTTGACAAAGGTCAAAAATCGGCATAATTAAATGCGGCGACTGGAGGCTGGGGACGGGATGTTTGATTGTTTTACTAACCCCCAGTCCCCCGCCTCCAGTCGCCGCCTCTAACCCCCAGCCCCTGGTTTTAACGATGAATTACTGGTTGATGAAATCGGAACCGGACTGTTTTTCGTTCGATGACCTGCAAGCGTGCCCGGATGGTACCGATCACTGGGACGGGGTACGCAACTACCAGGCGCGAAATTTCCTGCGCGACCAGATCAAGGTTGGTGACGGGGTGCTGTTTTACCACAGCAACTGCAAGCAGCCCGCCATTGTCGGCCTGGCAAGGGTTGTCAGGGAAGGTTATCCCGATTATACGGCTCTCGATCCACGTGAGAAACATTTCGATCCGAAGGCGTCCGATGCCAAGCCGACCTGGTACATGGTGGATGTTCAGTATGTCTGTCATCTTCAACGTCCCCTGACCCGGGATGACCTGCGCCGGCACCCGGTCCTCTCGAAAATGGATGTACTGCGTAAAGGCAACCGCCTGTCAGTGCAACCTGTGAGCAAGGCGCATTGGGATGAAGTCCTGCGAATCAACGGCATGGCTGACCCGTTGGCGTCATCGAAAGCACGATAAAAAATGAAAGCAAACAACTTTCCAAGCTTTAGAGGAGCGACATGAGGACGTTCGCCAAGATTTCTGCTCTGGTTGCTATCATCCTGGTTGCCCTGTTCGTCGGCCTGCTTGTCCTGGCCAAGGTTGTCATCACGCCAGAGCGGGTCAAGGCAACGGTGCTGCCGCTCGCCGAGAAACAGCTTCAACGCAAGATCGAGCTCGGTGATATCCGCGTCAGCCTCTTTTCGGGGATCGAGCTCCATAATCTCAAGCTTTATGAAGCTGATGGCCGTGAACATTTTGTCACGACGGGCCTGGTCCGTCTCAAATACCAGCTGCTGCCGTTGCTGGCCATGAAGGTGGTGGTTGACGAAATCAGGGTCGAAACACCCCGCATCAGGGTTGTTCGCAAGGCCGGTGGCAGGTTCAACTTTGACGATCTTATCGGTCGTCCGGACCAGCCGTCGGCGAAAGACTCCGACCATGGCGAGAGCAAAGGGGCCATGCCCATCAGCCTGCTGGTCTCGCAGGTGAGCATCAAGGACGGCAAACTTGTTTTCCTCGATGATGCGATCGATGCCAAAGCTCCCCATACGACAGAAATCAGTGACCTGCAGGTTCTGGCCAGTGGCATCACCCTGACCGGCAGCGTGCCGGTCAGCATCACGTGCAGAATCAACGATGCCCGCATGGAGGTCGATGGTTCCGTCAGCCTGGCTGGTCAGCGCGGAGATTTCAAGGTCAATGTCGAAGATGTTGACGCCCTGGTTTTCAAGCCTTATTTCCAGGACGCTATACCGGGCAAGCTGGACAACCTCACACTTGATCTGCAGGCAAATGTCGCTGGCGGAGTTGAAAACGTTTCTGCAGACGGCACCATGACCCTGGGTCAGATTGACTTCACACCCGACGCATTCCCGGAAGCCTCTTTTAAGAAAGCGGACATCGAAATCGGTTACGATCTGACCGTCGGTTTGCAAACCGGAACGCTTGAAATGCGCCGCAGCCGTGTCGATTTCAACGGGCTGGTCGCTGAAGCCTCCGGCAATGTCAGCAGCCTCTTCGTCACACCGGTCCTGGCTTTGCAGCTGGCGGTCCCCGGCCTCGATCTCAAACAGGCACTGCAGGCATTACCGGCCGGGATGGTCGCCGGCGCCAAAGAACTGCAGCCGTCCGGCAAGGTCATGTTGGATGCGCAACTGGCCGGAACCTTGGACAACCCGTTAAAATTGGTGCGCAAAGCGACCGTCAGCCTGGACAACGTCCAGGTCACGGCAAACGGACAGCGACCCGCCGTTTTCGGCAAGCTCAAGCTTGCCGGCGAGAAGCTGGTCTCGGATGGCCTGGAAATGCGCCTGGGCGAGAACCGCGCCCGAATTGACCTGACGGCCGACAACCTGTTCGGCAAGACGAAGGTCGTCAAGGCGGATGTCTCCTCCGAGCAGTTCCAGTTCGATCTACTATTGGGCGCCGGAGGCGCCGCCGGGGCCGCTGCTGACAAAGGACAGGGTGCGCGCACTGCCAAAGGGGAGGAGGTCGGGCCGTTTGACATCCCCGTTCAGGCGAACGGTACAATTCGCATCGGTAAAACCGTTTACAAAGGGTTGTCGATCGATGATTTTATCGCCATCTACACTTTGCAGGACAATGTCCTGACCATCAGCCGCATGGATGGCAACATTGCCGGTGGTTCGTTTGCCAATACGGCGCGAGTCGACCTCGGTACCAAGGGTCTGTCTTACCGTGCGGGTCTATCTATCAAGTCGATCCAAGCGGATCCCGTGCTGTCGGCTTTTTTCCCCAAGGCTGCCGGGGCGTTGCTCGGGGCGATGAATCTTGATCTCAACATCAAAGGGCGCGGTACCCAGTGGGAGACTCTTAACAAGCAGCTCAGCGGGCAAGGTGACATGCTGATCGCCGATGGTCGCGTGGTTAGCCCGGGCCTGGTGAATGGTTTTGCATCATTCCTGCAGCTTTCGCGGATGGACGAGATCAGGTTCAGCAATTTCCAGGGGAATGTGCAAATAGCTGATGGCAATCTCATGATTGACAGCCGCATCATCAGCGACGAAGTCAAGCTTTTTCCGAAGGGATCGATCGGTTTAGATGGCAGCCTGAACCTGTCAATGGACACCCGCCTCAGCCCGGACGTTGCCGGTCGGCTCGATAAGGGCGGCAAGGTGGCAAAATATCTCACCGACAAGGACGGCTGGAGCCGGATTCCATTGCTTGTCTCGGGCAACTACGCCTCTCCCAGGTTCGGATTGGACCCGAAGGGTCTCCAGAAGCAGGCAACGGATGCGCTCGCTAAGGAGTTGGGCCGCCATCTGGACAAGTTGTTCGGCGCGCCGGCTCCGGACAAACAGCAAGAGGGGCAGGAAAAAGCCGGCAAGGATACCGCACCCGCTGAAGACCCGACGAACAAGATGTTGCAGGATTCGTTGAAAAGTCTTTTTGGCAATTGACAGCCTGGCCGGCACGGTTTAAAAGAGCCTTTATTTTCCAAGGAGAAAATATTTTATGAGTGTTATCAGGCACTTCAGCGGTTTTGAAGTCATCAGGGCAGCAAAGGAAGTGGAGAAGAACGGCCATCGTTTTTATTCGACCATGTCTGAGCGAGCCTCGGACGCGGCATTGAAAGAGCTCTTCTCCTGGCTTGCCCAGGACGAAGTTGAGCATCTGCGGCGGTTGACCCAGCTGGAGTCGAAATACCAGGAGAGTTCGTTTGCCGATCACGAGGAAGAGTTTCTGCCATATCTCAACCGTTTCTCCGATGACAAGATATTTCCCGATGCGGACCGCCTGGAGGCGGTTTTAAGGACTGAGAACGCCGACGTTCAGGCCCTCGATATGGCAATCGAGGCAGAAGAGAAGTTTGCCGAATATTTTGCCAAAGCCAGCAGCCTTGCCTGGTCGGACGACGGCAGGGACGCCTTCGCCTGGTTGGCCGATGAAGAAACCAGGCACGCCAAAATCCTGCAGCAGCGGCGCGCTGAATATGCCGGTGGTTAATCAGGGCAGGCACCAGTGAATTATGGCAGAAAGCGGCTCAAAAGGCGCCATGCCAAACGGTTTCATTGAAATTCGGTTTCGATGAGGCTGAAAAGGCCGGTTTTACGAATGACGTCAACCACCAGGGGCTCTTTATTCGCTCCGCTGTGATCGTCAAGCCGGGATCAAGGATCGTCGTGGAAATCAGCCATCCTGGCGGCTTGATCGCCTTGCTCGGCGAGGTTCGCTGGGCAAAAAAAACCCCGCCAGCGTCATCCACAAAATAAAAGGCGGGATGGGCGTGGAGGTCATCTCCTTTTTGTCCGGAGAAGAACTGTACCGCACTCTCTGCGACAAACTTGTACTGCAGCGCGGCGAGTAAGCTGCGATCGCGTTGGCGGGAAAGTGAAAGGCCTGCCACATCATGCGCAGGCCTTTTTAACCTATCTGCTTACCCTAATCACGGGTCAACCCGGCGTCTGGCGCCGGTCAGTTAGTAACTCTTCGCAATGATCAGGCTTATTATCGATAGGCGCGACCTCCTTGTGAAGGGTGGATGTTGCAGCAACGTTGCTGATTACTATTATAACTAATGCAGGGATTTTTACACTCCCAGGGAGAATTTTTTCCCGCCCTTGAACGATGCTGCCGCAATCTGCTGTTTGCCAGTGTTACAGTGCTGGGAGGAGGTTAACCTTTGTCGGTGGCTGTGTGCCTGTGCGGTTTATCCTTGGCCGGCGGGTTACCAGCCTTCATAATTCAGCAACAGTTCACAGATGATCTCGGTACATTCATGATCGAGGTCCAGGGTCAGACCACTCAGGGATTTGTGGCACTCGATACGAGCGGCGAGTTCCTCTCCCCATGCCGGGTCGTAGAAGCTCACCATGGCAGCCAGGAATTCTTCTTCGCCTTCACTTTCTTCGGCAAATTCTGCTTCAACGATGTCCCGTAAGGGCCTGAGATCATCCTTGCTTTTCGCTGTTGCGGGAGATCCCGGGCCAAACAGCTTCGGGCCGAGGTATTCGACGCCGTGCTTCCAGGCTGCGAGAAAACGGACGCGCTTCTCCTCGGTCTGCTGCAGAACATTGAGAACGTTGTCCCGATGCATGGCATCACCTCACGGTTTGTTGGCAAACCCACTGCGGATGTTGATGCATTCTAACAAATAAATTCACGTTGTCTGCGGCGCAGGAAAAATTTCTGTGCGTTGTCATTCACGAACCGGCTTATCAGGGAGAGACCGTTATGTCGACATTGACCTCTTCGGCCACTTCGTTGAGGTCATCTTCAATCAACTCGATTGAAGACGAGTCCGGCAATTGAATGTGGATATCCATCAGGTACAGCGTTGTCCCGCTTTCCGGCGTCGCTTTTACCGTTGATTTGAGGTCAACAATGTTGAGTTGATGGTCCGACAGGTATCTGCTGATTTTGTAAACGATACCGGCCTGGTCCAGACCTTCGACATGAATGGTGCAGAGCGGCAGTTTCTTCTTGACCTTTTGCCGATCGGATTTGATCGGCCGAATGAAGGCCGAAATGCTTTTTTGCTGCTCGAGAGCAGCGCATTCTTTGTCGAGGATCGACGCAATACTTTCGTTACCGGATGAGAACAGCAGGTTGATGGTAAATTCGTCTGACAACATTGACATGCTGGTATCCTCGAGGTTACAGCCGTTTTCATAGAGGACCTGAGTGACATCGGCGACGATCCCCGGCCGGTCTTTGCCGAACGCCGTCATAATGTATTTCTTTTGCATCTTCACCTCCGGGACTGATTGAAAAAACTAACAAGACGGCATTATTTTTACACTTTCTGTCCATTTCTACAAACATTTATCGCCATGGCATCGAACCCGATAGATGGGAGCCTTATTTTTTACAAGATCGAAAAATGATACTGCCTGGTCGATCATAAGTGAATCTTTTGTGGTAATCTTTACAGTAACATTCATTCATCAATTTTCCAGGAGAGATGTCATGAGCGACCAGAACGAAAACAAAAATGAACATGAAGAAATCGGACTTTATGAAAAACTGGCCACCCGAACTGCAGATCTCCTAGAAGAAGGCAAGAAAACCTTCGATGAGGCCCTGAAAAAAGCCAAGGAGGAGTTGGCTTCGGCAGGTGATTTCTCTCGCGAACAGTCCGACCGGCTGGGTGAATATGTCCGGCGTGATCTGAAGCAGAATGCGGACAAGGCAAGCGAAGCGGTCAAGCAAGCCATCGAACCGCATCGGCTGGCGGCAGGTGCACAGAGCGCCTTTTCCCGTATCCTGACCAGTGCCGCGGAAACCCTCACGGAATTGGCAGAACGGTCCGAGAAATCCCTGGAGTATAAAACCGGGGAGATTACCAGCTCTGGAACACTGACCTGCAAGGACTGCGAAGCTGAAATGCACATGACAAAAACGACGCGTATCCCGCCATGTCCTAAATGTCATAAGACGGTATTTCGTAAGTCCTATTAATCTCCATGCAGAGCATACTCCGGATGGCATAAGCCTTTGTCAGGTCGTTATGCAGGTGCGTTTTTTTCCCGACAGGATAGTGATTCATGGCCATAGAGTGGTTTCCTGGACATATGGCAAAAGCCAAAAGGCAGATCGCCGAAGTCATGCCGAAGATCGACGTTGTTATCGAGGTGCTCGACGCGCGTCTTCCGGTTTCCAGCTCCAACCCCTTGCTGGCAAAGTTGCGCGGACACAAGCCCTGCATCAAAGTCCTGAACAAGAGTGATCTGGCGGATCCTGCCGTGACAAAATCATGGGTTGCATACTTCGATCAGCTCGCCGATGTCAAAGCCCTTCCTGTGGAGGCCTCAAAGCGGTCTGCTGTCGGTCAGATTACGCGCTTGTGTCGCCAGATGGTGCCGAACCGTGGCGTGCCGGGGAAAACCTTGCGGGCGATGGTGGTCGGCATTCCCAACGTCGGTAAATCGACCCTGATCAACACGCTCGCCGGCAGAAAGATCGCCCGGGTCGGCGACAGACCGGCGATTACGACCTGTCCCCAGCAGATTGATCTGCGCAACGGCATCCATCTCGCCGATACCCCCGGCTTGCTGTGGCCTGATATCCGTGATCAGCAGAGCGCCTATCGCCTTGCCGCAAGTGGCGCAATTGGCGATGCGGCGATGGATTATGTCGATGTCGGCCGGTATGCCGCAGAGTATCTAATGAGCCACTATCCGGCGGCCCTGGCAGGCCGATACGCGTTTCCGGACGCACCGAAGTGTGCCTCGGACCTGATTGCGCAGATCGGACGTCGACGCGGATGCCTGATGGCTGGCGGTCATGTCGACGAGCAGCGTGCGTCGGAGTTGCTGTTGCGCGAGTTGCGTGCCGGCCTGATCGGCCGAGTCAGCCTGGAGAGGCCGGAAGATCTCCCGGGAAAGGTTGAAGATGACCGCAGAGCAACTTGAAAGGCATTTGCACAGTGGTCCAGCGCCGATTGTCTTCGATGTCCGCAGTCGCTTCGAGTACAACTCAGGCCATATCCCCGGAGCAATCCATGCCCTGTTGGCGGGGGTACTGAAAGCCGCTGAAGCAGCAGCCAAGAGCAAACAAGATCTTTTGGTGATCGTCTGTGAACACGGTCCGAGAGCGCAGCTTGCCAGGATGTTTCTTAAATTGCGCGGCTATAACAATCTTCGGCTTCTCGAAGGTCACATGTCACGCTGGCGCAGTTCAGAGCGGCCCCTGCAGTTGGATTGAAATTTTGAACGCGCGGAAAACTGTTCCGGCTGTGCGGCGATAACTGCAAAAAGGGACTTTTGGAAACGCGCCGTAAACAAACATGCCCTGTCCTCATTGCCTCGGTTCCGCCTGTGTCGTAATTTAACTGTCGCCCCCGATCTGGCCGTCGCTTATGTCGGCCAAGAATTCTCATGCATGGCCCCGGTCACCACGGTTGATGAATTAAGCCTGATATTCGATTCCGCGCAATGGTTTTGCCACTTTTCCGGGTATCGGACAATCTCTCGATGCGGTCACCGGTGCCGATGTTGATTGCAGCGCCGAAATTGAAGCGAATATTTCGTCTGTAATCTGGGATCGAGCGCCGAATTGTGGTATAGTCTGCAATCATTTTTTCGGGAGAATCGGATGCAGACTAGTACCGTATATTTTGCTCATGGTCGTGACAGCGGGCCATGGGGCAAAAAGATCAGGGCCTTGGCCAAGGTTGCCGAAGCGCTTGGCTGCCAGGTTTTCAGTCGTGATGACAGTGACACCTGCGACCCTGACCTGCGGACGAGCCGCCTGATCGAGGAAGTCAGTTCAATCGACGGCCCCGTGGTGCTGGTCGGTTCCAGCATGGGTGGTTACGTCGTCACCGCGGCCTCACGGGTGATCCAGCCGCTGGGCTTGTTCCTTATGGCACCGGCCCTTGGCATGCCTGGCTACGCGGAACCGATGCCGGAACCTCATGCGCGGCAATTGTCCGTCGTCCACGGCTGGGGTGATGATGTCGTCCCTTTCGACAAGGTCCTCGAGTTTGCCCGAAACCACCAGGCGATGCTGCACATCGTCCCCGCCGGCCATGCTCTGGTCGAACAACTTGACTGGCTGACGCGGTGCTTTGCCGATTTTCTGCAGCATTGCCTGACAAGGGATTGTGCCACGGCAAGAGAGAGACTGCTGGCAACCTTCTAGTTTGGCAGATCGGGGTTGTCGTATGACCGACAGGGAAAGAATCGACAAGTTGATGGTACGGCGACAATTGGCCGGCTCGCGTGAGAGAGCCCGGGCGCTGATCATGGCCGGTCGTGTTCTGGTCGATGAACGGCCTGTCGACAAGGCCGGAACACAAATCGATTCAGAGGCCACTATCCGTCTCAAGGGGGAGGATATCCCCTATGTGTCACGCGGCGGGCTCAAACTCGCCAGGGCACTGGAAGTTTTCCAGGTCACCGTCGCCGGCCGTGTGGCGCTGGATGTGGGCGCTTCGACCGGTGGTTTTACCGACTGCCTGCTGCAGAACGGTGCCAGGAAGGTGTTTGCCGTTGATGTCGGCTACGGTCAGCTGGCCTGGAAGCTGCGCGACGATCAACGGGTCGTCAACCTCGAACGTACCAATATCAGGCACCTGGCGGCTGACCAGCTCGATGAGGCACCGCACCTCGCCGTGATCGATGCCTCGTTTATTTCTCTGGCGAAGGTGCTGCCGGCGACGCTCCCACACCTCCAGCCCGCGAGCGACATCATTGCCCTGATCAAGCCACAGTTCGAAGTTGGCAAAGGACAGGTCGGTAAAGGCGGAGTGGTCCGCGATCCCGAGCAGCATCTCCAGGTTATAGAAAATATCAAGCTGATCGCCGACACGTCCGGCTGCCAGGTGGTGAGCACCTGTGAAAGCCCGATCCTCGGCCCGAAAGGCAACCGTGAATTCCTGATCCATCTGCGTACGGGGAGACTCTGATGCAACACCGGGTGTATTTTCTCGGCGCCGGGCCCGGTGACCCGGAACTGTTGACGCGGCGTGCCGAACATATCCTGCACGACTGTCCGGTCGTCTATGTGCCGCCACTTTATGAACAGACCTTTGCCGAGCTCCTGCGTGGCAAGCGGCTGTTTGTTCCTTTTGATTATTATTTCGCCGAACTGATCGCGATGATCAGAGAGCAGCAGCAAAAAGCCCCGGTGGCTTTTCTGGTGCCGGGTGACCTGACCTTTTACTCACCGTTTCAGGCCATTGTCGACGAGTTGGATGACCTTGCCGTGGTGGTTCCGGGGGTCGGCTCGGCGAATGCCGCAGCAGCGTTGCTGAAAAAAACCCTGGAACTTCCCGGGGTCTGCAGTCATGCCATCCTGGCCTCGCCGCGGACGCTTGGTGATGGCCCTGAGGAGCCGACCATGGCGGATTTCGCTGCACCCGGTGCGACCCTGGTGATCTATATGAATAATCTGCCGCTGGCCGAGTTGGTCGCGCAGCTGCGCAAGGGTTATGGTCAAGATGTTCCGATTGCCATCGCTCACAGACTCGGCCTGCCTGATGAGGATATGGTCATAGCGACGCTTGACACGATCGTCGCAAGGGTCGGCGGCAGGGATTATTTCAACCTCGAAGGGACCAACCCGAGGCCGGCATTGACCCTGGTCCTGGTTGGCGAGAGCCTTACCGCCGATGCTGACCCGGACTGGTGGGATTATCGCCGGGACAATATCTGGAAGGGCCAGCGAAACGACTGAGGCAAGACTCTTTCGTCAGTCGCTTTGTGCAGCGCAATCGACCAGCTGCCGGTTTGCCTGGTTGTTGAACAAAAACCTTTTGACCATCGGTCATACGCTGACGGGGAAATCATATGACGGGATTGTTGGAAAGCGATCAGATCAAAATCTTGGCCCGTGAAGAGAGTGTGCGTGGTGTGTTGGTTCGTTTGGTCCTGGAACAGGCCGAAAGCGCAGACCTTGACGAAGTGAAGCTGCTGGAACAGGCCCTGCAGCTCCTCCTGAACCGTTTCCAGGCGATGGAAGGAGACGCGTCATGATCCTGCGCAGCATCGAAATGGAGAACTTCGGCAGGTTTCAGGGCCAAACCATCGAGTTTCGACGTGGCATGAACCTCGTGATCGGGCCAAATGAAGCGGGCAAGTCGACCATTGCCGAAGCTGTCCCGGCCGTTCTGTTCGGCACGGACCGCCTCGAGCAATACAAACCCTGGGGCCGCAACGCTTGCTCAGCATCACTTTTTTTCGAGGGCGGCGGCAGGACGATCCAGATCAAACGCAACCTGATCACCGATCAGGTGGAGCTGGTTGAACGTGATGATCTCTACCAGCCTTTGTCGCAATTCTCCGGCAAAGCACCTCTGCGCGGGCGCAGTTCATCCTGCCGCGAATATCGTCAGCTGCTTGAATCATTGCTCGGTGTTACCGATGAGAAACTTTTTCGTGCGACATATTATTTCGGTCATCAACCCCAGGACTGGAGCGGCGACGAGCTGGCGCAGAATCTGCGTACCCTGGTCAGCGGCACAGCGGAAGCCGACTATGCCAATATCCTTGATCGCCTGCTGGATGAGCATTTCGCCCTGACCCGCAGCAATCCGTGGGGTCGCGACAAACAGCGTGACCGTGAGTATGAAGACGTCTGCTGCAAGCTGGAAAAGCTCGGGCCGGTCGATGTGGTTCCGGTTTTCGTCGAAATCGATGATTCGACGGACATTGCCGCCCAGCTCGAGGCATTGTCTGCCGAACTGGCCGATGATCGTATTGAATATGAAAAAGGCTTACGCTATGTCGATCATGTCCGCAGCAGTCAAGTCGCAACCGCGGCATCCGACTCCCAAACGCCTGTTGATGAGACGTCTCAAGCAGCCGGTGCCGCAGGCCAACATGACCTCCGCGAACAGCTTGCAGCCGCCGGCCTGCCTGAAAATCCTCCAGTCAACCTGCAGGAACTGCTTGCAGAGGCCGCCGAGATCAGACAGGAAATGAGCGCACTGCAACAGCCTTACGCGGCACTTGGCAGCCGAGAGAAAAAGATCCCCGGTGTCCCCTGGACGGTGCTGCTCTCGGTTGTCGGCCTGCTGACTCTTGTGACCGCTGCCGCATGGTGGCGGCAGCTTTATCCGTTGCCGGTTGCAAGCATTGCTGTGATTGTCGTGGCCTGCTTCGCGGGCTTTTGTGGTTGGCGTTTTTGGCGCAGGCGGACGGCCCAAGCCGAATGCAGTACTGAGCGCGGCAAGCTGGATCAGAAAAAAAGTGCCGTCCAGGATCGCCAGTCTGAGCTTAGCGAACGCTGTGAAGCGCTCGGCCTGCCATCGTCACCGATAGACCTGGTCAGATTGCAAAAGCTCGTTTCAAAAAACCTTGAGCTGCTGGAAAGTTACTGGGGCTTGCCTGCTGCCGAGCGGCCTGGTGACGGTGTTGTCGAACAGCTCCCACAATCCCGGGAAGACAACGGCAAAGCCGGTCCTGGTGACGACAGTCCGCCTGCCGGGGAAGCGCAGGAACTGGAAGCTCGCCTGGCAGAATTTGCTGCGGAAATGGATCGCAAAGAAGCCCGCCTGCAGAAACTCAAGGCGCAGCTTGAACAACGGGCTTCGGCACAGCAAGTAAACGCCGGCGGCGATGGAGCCGCATTGCTGCAGCGCAAGCATGAGCTTGAGACTCGCATCAGGTTGTTGCGCAAAGCGATTAATCTGCTGGTTGCTGCGGTTGATGAATTTGGCCGCTCGCATCTTGTTCACCTCAACCAGGAGGCAAGCAGGCTGTTTGCGAAGATCACCGCGGGGCGATATGCTGAAATCAGGCTGGATGAAAACATGGTCCCGTCGATCCGGGTGCAAGGTCGCCGCTGGATGCCGGCCGAAAATTTCAGCAAGGGCACGGTCGACGCCCTTTACCTGGCTTTGCGTACCGCCCTGACGAAGCTCCGTGACGATGGCCGCTCTTTGCCCCTGATGCTTGACGACCCCTTTGTCCACCTTGACCAGAAACGTCTGGCGATAGCGCTGAACATGGTTGACCTGGCATCCGTTGATGGACAACTGGTCCTGTTTAGTCATAATCTGGAACTGGGTAAACGTGCTGCGCGCGAGCGCTGGCATGTAGTCCCGCTCGACGAAAATACCGCAGAGACGAGGACCGATGAAGAAGGAGGAGAACATGCCGGACAATTGCATCTTTTGTAAGATCATCGCCGGAACTATCCCCGGGAAAGTTGTTTACCAGGATGACCGGGTGGTGGTTATCGAAGATATCAACCCTCAGGCTCCCAACCATCTCTTGATCGTGCCAAGAAAACACATTCGCACGACCCTTGACCTGACGACCGCAGACAATGAGCTGATCGGGCACGTTTTCCAGGTCGCTGGCAAGCTGGCCCATGACCTCGGTTTTTCAGAAGATGGGTTCCGTATTGTCAATAACACCAACGACGCCGGCGGTCAGACCGTGTGGCACATTCACTTTCATCTGCTCGGCGGTCGCGACATGGTCTGGCCGCCCGGTTAAAGGTCGCCTGCCAGATTTTCTCCGATCGAGAGCAAGATGGTTGCGGTACCGTGATTTCTGTCTTAATATCGCTGGTAAATCTAACCCGGAAGCTTTTTGCATGGAGCCGTTTCATCAACCGATAGCCGAGCCTGATGCTCCCGAGAACTACGACGACAAGCGCCAGCTGCGCCTGATTAATGAAATCATGGAGCTGCTGGTTACGCATTATGGCGGCAGTCTGAGTGAAGCAGTCCTCGACGAATCGATCGATAACCTGCAGAAGGCCATCAGCCTTGCGCAGAAAGCGCACCATCGGCAACTGCGCAAATCCGGAGAACCCTATTTTTTCCATCCTCTGAGAGTTGCTCATCTGGCTGCCCGCCACTGGATGGATTTCGCCTCGGTGAACGCCGCCATCCTGCATGATGTCGTCGAAGATACGCCGACAACTCTCGAGGATATCAGCGAATTGTTCGGTGAAGAGACGCGCCTGCTGGTTGATGGCCTGACCAAGGTTGATGACGATCTGCTCAGCCGCAGTATCCTCAAGGAGCAGACCTACCGCAAACAAGTCCTGCTGGCTGTCCGGGATGTCCGGGTCCTCTGCCTGAAGTTCTGGGACCGGATTGACAACCTGCAGACCATACAGGCCCTGGACCCTGAAAAGCAGAGACTGATTGCCGAGGAGACCAGGACGATCTACGTGCCTCTTGCCAGGCACCTGGGCATGGGGCGAGTTGCTACAGAGCTCGACGCACTGTCCCTGACGATCCTCTACCCGACACGTGCGCAACGTTACGCGGATGCTGTCGCTGAACTTCGCCAAAGTTACGAGTCGACCCTGGGCCTGATCCGTTCAGAAGTTCACAATATCCTTGAACACCACAAAGTCGATGCCCTGGTCAAGGATCGTTGGCGGCCGTTTTCCATCGTCGCGGCGAGAGCCACTGCCCGCGGCCTGCCGGCCCTCTATACGCTGGATATCCTGGTGGACAGTTTTATGGATGCCTACCACACTCTGGGGTTGCTGCATCGCCTTTATCCACCGATCCCGGGCAAGCTGCGCGATCACCTGAACGTCCCTTCGCAGTTTGGCTATCAGGCCCTGAAGACCAGCGTGCAGGCCGGGGAGGCCCGTTTGCGCATCGAAATCACCACGCGCAAGCTGGCGCGTTTCAACGATTCCGGTGTGCTGGCCCCCGGCTTCGAATTTCGCAGCAAGAGTTTTGAGGAATTGATGCAGTCGCTGATCGAAGGTGAGTCGGCTTTCGACATGGACAGCCTGCGCCTGGCCTCAGCATCGATACAGGTCTATACGCCCCTCGGAGATGTGCGTACCTTGCCCGAGGGTTGCAGCGCCCTGGACTTTGCATTCAATATCCACGAACAGCTCGGGCTGCATGCGGTCCGGGTGCGCATCAACGGCAAGACGCGTCAACTCAAGGCACGTCTCATGGATGGAGATCAAATCGATGTTGAAACTGCAGAGCGGCCAACCGTGCTGCCGAAATGGTTGGAATGGGCTGTCACGCCGCGGGCCCGCAACAGTATCCGTCGTTACCTGCGTTCCAAGGTCAGGCAGCGCGGTGGCAAGGGCAAGGCTTAGTTCCCCGACTGCCGTATTGGTTATCGGCCTCGTTCTGTTCCTGCTGACGCTACAAGCCGCTGCGGCCGACCAGGCCAATGTTTTTATTTACCACCGCTTCGATGATGCAAGATTCCCCTCGACCAACATATCCAGTCGCGATTTTCAATCCCATCTCGAGATCCTGCATCGGCGAGGTTTTACCGTTTTCACCCTCGGTCAGATCCTTGATAAAGTCAGGCTCGGTGAGAGCCTGCCGCAGCGCTGTGCGGCAATCACTGTTGACGATGCATTCCGGTCCTTTCTGACCAGTGGATGGCCGGCCCTGAAGAGCTACGGATTTCCGGCCACTCTCTTTGTCAGCACCGATTTGGTCGGAGGCGGGGACTATCTCGACTGGCAGGAACTGAAGACTTTACGTCATGAGGGGGTGGAACTGGGCAACCATTCTGCCAGCCACGCTTATCTGCTTGATGGCGACAAGGACGAGGATTGGGCAGCCAGGGTTCGCCAAGATATCGGCCGGGCTCAGCGAGCTTTCGCCAGCAATCTCGGCTTCAAGCCGCGCCTGTTCGCCTATCCTTACGGAGAATTCTCGCCGGAACTTGTTGAGTTGGTCAGGCAGGCCGGTTTCGATGCCGCCTTTGGCCAGCAATCCGGGGTCTTGACGCCAGATCAGGATCTTTTCCGCTTGCCACGGTTTCCGATGGGAGGAGTTTACGCGGATGCCGATGATTTCAAGGACAAGCTTTTTATGCGGCACCTGCCCGTCGAGGTCCTTGCGCCGAAAACCACCCTGGTCGGAGTTGAGAATCCACCCAAACTGCTGTTTTCTCTTGCGGATGGGCCCTACGATAAAAGGACCCTGCGCTGTTACGTTCCCGGGCAGCCGGAGTGCAGCCTGGCAGAGGTGCCGGGTGAGGACGGCCTCTACGAGGTCGAGGCCACCGGGCCACTCACCGGGCGACGCAGCAAATATACGCTGACCGCCTCGGAGCGCAGTGGCGGCGGATGGTACTGGTTCAGCCAGTTATGGGTCTTGCCGCGCCGGTAATCGATGCCCGATGATATTGCTGCGTGAGGAGAAGAGGCCGGACCCCGCTGTGCTGATAATCTTGCGGGTCTCCGCCTTTGGCAGCCGCAGTGATGCACTGTTGGCCCGCATTAGACTGTTCTGGCGAATCATGGCCTGGATTTCAACGATGTAGGCATTGCCGCGTTGGGAATATTTTGCCAGACCTTGCGCCAGCGCCATGCCGGTAACCGGTTGGTTCGAATCGCGCAATATCTCTCTTATCTCCCGCAGCTGGCGATATGCGCCGTTGCGATTGAGATTGTTCATATAGCTGCGGATCGATTGGTAAAGACTGGAGAATTTGCGCACCTCGTAAGTGGCCCCGGCAGGGCGTCCGGCGGGGATGATGCCCGTGCCGGGCTTGTAGGTCCACTCGCCGAACAGATTGTTGCCCAACCGGGCAAACCGGGAGCTCCCCCAGGCCGATTCATTCGCCGCCTGGGCTAAGACCAGGGAGGGAGGTATGATGTCAACTCTTCGTAATAATCGCGACCGTGTCCTGTGGTCGGTAAGCGGGTGTCCACGCAAGCCGTAGCGCTTGAGAATCTTATCCAGCCGTTCAAGGTCAGCATCCTGGAGCTGTCCAGTACCGTGTCGGGATAAAATAAGCTGTACGTCCCTGCGCTCTTTTTGAATCTCCTGGTTGGCTAACAGCACCATCGGCAGCAAACCCATGAAAAACGAGTGTTTTTTAGTCTTTATGCTCGCGATCTGGTCGATGTCGTGCGGAATGTTCTCGAGTATCAAGAGCGGCACACCATCCTCCAGTGCCGCCCAGTCATAGTCGAGGGTCTGAAAAAAAGTCTGCAGCCCGTTGGTCGTTTCCGGTCTGATTGACGGGATTTCTTCGAAATCCACCAGCGATGTATCCGCCTGAGATGGTACTGTAAGGCTGGTGCATAGAAGGAAAAAAGCCAGGGTGAGCAATGACGCCCTGCATGATACTATAGATTGGTCAACAATCATCAAGTAGCCTCGATGGAATACACGGGCGGCCCGGGACCAGGCTGAACCGTCATGCGCGATGTTATCATGATATCTTTCGTACAAACAACCAGCAGTTGATGCATTGACCTGAGTCAAGGGAGCGATTATGAAGTCTTACCGTAAAGAACTATGGTTCGAAATCCCCAGCCGCCGGGGTTTCATGAACATCACATCCCAGGTCGAATCCTGTGTGCGCGAGAGCGGTGTCCAGGAAGGACTCGTATTGTGCAACGCCATGCACATCACCGCATCAGTGTTTATCAATGACGACGAAAGAGGCCTGCACCAGGATTTTGAGCGTTGGCTCGAGACGTTGGCGCCACATGAGCCGCTGTCTCTCTACCAGCATAACAAAACCGGGGAGGATAATGGTGACGGGCACCTTAAACGTACCCTTATGGGCCGCGAGGTGGTGGTTGCCGTGACCGCCGGGCAACTTGATTTCGGCCCCTGGGAGCAGATTTTTTACGGCGAGTTTGACGGCCGCAGGCGCAAGCGCGTCCTGGTCAAGATTATCGGTGTATAGCAGGCAAGCAGAACGGCGCTATTATAACATTGTTTTATATAGTCTTGCCATTTCAGGCGTTTTGCATATAATAAAGAAAAGCTGTAGAGCTTGTTGTGCATTTGTGGAGGCAGACGTCATGAACGCACATATTGTCTTCGGGCTGTTTGCCCTTTACGCTGCGGCCATGTCTCTGTACCTGGTCCTCTCCGGCAGGCAGGATGCTGTCTTGGCCAATTTGCGTCGATTGTGGGGCCGTACGGTGGGCCATACGCTCTATTTTGTCGCTAAAGTGGCTCTGCCCATGCTGATCTGCGTTTTCAGCCTCGGCTGGGGGCTGCGCCATTATGACGCAACGGTTGCGCTGCATCGTACTGAACCGGAACTTAACCTCAACGTTGATTCCTATCGCGATCTGATCCATTTGTGGCAGCAGGATGGTGCCAACGACAGTCACGGCGTCGTCTACGGTGCCTGAGTTACCTTGCGGCCCACTTGACATTCCCGCTTATCGTAACTATCTTCCTCCCGGAGAATAAAGTTCCCGGGAGGTTTTGCATGGCAGCCAAGAAAAAAACAGAACAGGGCAGCATCTCTATTCATACGGAAAACATCTTTCCGATCATCAAGAAGTGGCTATATAGCGAGAAAGAGATTTTTCTACGCGAACTCGTGTCCAACGCCGTTGACGCGATTCATAAAATGCAGCATGTCAACCTTATGGAAGGCCTGCAGCAGGCAGAAGAGTATCGTGTTGACGTCTCTCTCAACAAGGCTGACAAGACTCTGACGGTCAAAGACAACGGCATCGGCATGACGGCAGATGAAGTGCGTCGTTATATCAACCAGATTGCTTTCTCCTCGGCAGAGGAGTTTGTCCAGAAGTTCAAGGACCTTGAAGACAAGAACCAGATCATCGGCCATTTTGGCCTCGGCTTTTATTCTTCGTTCATGGTCGCGAAAAAGGTCGAAATTCGCACTCTCAGCTATCAGGAGGGGGCCGCCGGTGTCAATTGGTCGTGCGATGGCTCGACGAGTTACGAGTTGACCGAAATCGAAAAGAAACAGCGGGGCACGGAAATTGTCCTGCACCTGGACACTGATGAGCTTGAATTTCTCGAGCCTGTACGAGTTCGTGAAATCCTCACCCGGTATTGCAATTTTCTCCCGGTCGCCATTCACCTGGAAGATGATGTTGTCAATGATCAGAATCCCTTGTGGACGCGTATGGCCGCAGAGCTTGCCGAGGATGACTACAGGGAGTTCTACCGCAAGCTTTATCCCTTTTCCGATGAGCCTTTATTCTGGATTCACCTGAACATCGATTTTCCATTCAATCTCAAGGGAATCCTTTATTTCCCCAGGCTGACCAACGAATTCGACGTGACCAAAAGCCATATCAAGCTGTTCTGCAACCAGGT
>JBFLJZ010000340.1:0-11521 GCA_040882925.1 Desulfuromonadales bacterium | reverse complement strand
AGCCTCTCATCTTTCGGTCAAAATGAGGCAATGCGCGTTTCAGCCCATGGTACACGAAATCCGGGAGAACTTCACGAAGTTCTGTTTCAACCACGCCGGGACGGCAACTACAGGCAATCGGACCGTTGCCGAGGCCGCAAAAGCTCATCAGGTTCTGCGCCGGTGCCAGAAAATGACTCCCGGCCATTGAGAAGGCCCTGCGTTCCCAGTACTGTTGGAGGTGCAGACCACCAAGTTTTGTCCCGCCCCAATCTTCCGGTCGCACTGACACCACCAGGGCGCTGTTTGAGTATTGCCCGGATCTTGACGTGCGGCTCATACCGTTGACGACCAGACCGTCCTGTTCAGAGGCGGCGTTGATAACTTCCCCGCCAGGACACATGCAGAAAGAATAAACCCCCCGGCCGGTATCATCATCGTTATAGCGGAGCGCATAATCAGCAGCTGGAAGCTGGTTGGCAAATTTGCCGTACTGGATGGAGTTAATCAAGCTGGCAGGATGCTCGGCACGGACACCAACCGCAAAGCCCTTCGGCTCGAGTCTTACACCGCTGCGATCAAGCATCCGGTAGGTGTCTCGCGCACTATGTCCGGGGGCAAGGATCAAGGCATCACATCTGATCAGATGATTTTCATCGAGGACCCCTCCGGTGACTTTGTCACCTTGCATGTCAAGCCCCGTCAGGCAGGTTTCAAAGCGGACATCAACCCCCTTGCTGATCAGATACTGACGAAATCTGATGATAACCCTGCGCAAACGATCTGTACCGACATGAGGACGAGCCTCAACCAAGATTTCTTCCGGCGCACCAAAAGCAACCAGACTTTCGAGAACGGCCTGCCTTCGCGGATGCTTCAAACGTGTCGTCAGTTTGCCGTCGGAAAAGGTTCCGGCACCACCTTCACCGAACTGAACATTGCTGACCGGGTCGAGGTTGCCGTGACGCCAGAAATTTTCCACATCTTTTACGCGCTGCTCAACCGGCCTGCCCCGGTCAACCAGGGTGACCTGCACACCTGATTCGACCAGGCTTTTTGCAGCAAAAAGGCCAGCGGGACCCATGCCGACAATCAGAACGTGATGTTTTGTTGTCATCTTGGGCAGGATGATGCCTGGCATTGCAGAGACTTCTTCCAGGGCCTCACACACTGACTCCCTGAGTAAACCGGATTCGTTGTCACAAGAGAATTCAACCGTGTAAATCCTGCGAATCCGACTTTTCTTGCGGGCATCAATCGAACGACGCACAACCCTTAAATTTTTTATTCGAACCGCCTCAACTTCGATGATTCGCGCGACTTCATCGCGCAACGTCTTCTCGTCGGCAGAGATGTCCAGAGGTATGTCACGGAGCAGAAGCGGCATGGCTGTATCCGATCAGCGGTTGGCGGATCAGGCCAAAGGCAGCCAGACCTGGAAAGTCGTACCCTGCCCCGGTTCACTCTCAACATGAATTCGCCCCGAGTAGGTTTTGACGATACGCAATACAACGGAAAGGCCGAAACCGGTTCCCCGTTCCTTGGTGGTGAAAAAAGGGTCAAATATCTTGTTCATATGCTCTTTCGGGATGCCACCTCCGGTGTCACTGATTGTCACCAAAGCTTCGGCGCCATCGCATTCGAGAGTTACCGACAGAGAACCGCCCTGTTTCATTTCAAACAAGGCATTGGCAAAGAGATTGGAAAACACCTGGCCAAGCTCGTCAGCGTCGGCGAGGATAGATGGAGTATTGTCCTGCAGCGTCTTTTGCAAGGCAACGTTCTGCGCATCGATTTGCGCAAGAAATGGCAGCAGGCTTGCTTCGATAACATCATCGAGACGAATCAAACGCAACTGAAAGTTGGCTCGCTTGCTGGTTGAAAGAAGTTTGACCAGGATCGCATCGATACGCTCCACTTCATTGACGATCTTCTCGGAATACGATTTCATTTCAGGATCGTCTTTTAGCCCGGAGGTCAAAACTTGTGCAAAAAGACTGATCGAATTCAGAGGATTACGAATTTCGTGCGCCATCCCGGCAGAAAGATGTCCGAGCGAAGCCAGTTTCTCCGTCAACAAAATTTCGTGGTGAGCGTGTTCAAGTTCCTTGGTTTTCTGCGCCACACGCTGTTCCAGTTCCCGGTTCCACCTCTCGATCTCATCCAGCAGCTTCTTCTGTTCCTGGACAAGCTCCCGATTCCGCAGCTCTATGGAACGGACACGCAGGACATTTTCAATCCGTTCGACCAGCTTCGCATTGCTGAAAGGCTTGAGTATATAATCAGAGGCCCCGGCCTTCATCAATTCGACAGCGACTTCTTCGCTGCCTTTGCCGGTAAACATGATGACGTAAGTCTCCGGGAATCGGGCACGGATTTCTTTTAATGCATCAAGTCCGTTCACCCTGGGCATCATATAATCGAGGAGAACGAGCGCAGGCCGGTCACGTTCGATGATCTCGTAGCTGTCCGTTGCATTATCGACGGTTTGTACCTCAAACCCCCTGCGGTCAAGAACCATCGAGGTGAGCTCGAGGATCATCTGTTCATCATCAACGATTAGAATTTTTTCGCGCATAAAATAATGAAGGCACCCTGCTGAAGATTGAATAGCAGGATACCTTCCCAAACTTTTTTTGACAAGGGTATTGGTCTGACACAGACATAGCAAAGGCTGTGTTTTCAATGCCTTTGCGAGATCATAGAACTATTCCTTGATGCGGATGGTCATGACAGGTATCGGCGATTTTCGAACCACCTTCTCCGCCGTACTGCCGAACAGAACATGGTCAAGACCGGTTCTGCCGTGGGTCCCCATTATAATCAGGTCCGCATTATGAGATTCGGCTTTCTTGATGATCTCATCATAAGGAATACCGGGCAACACAGAGGTCTCAAAGTTGTTGAAATCCTGCATATGTGTACGGCAGAATTTTTCCATGAGTTTTTCGGCCCCCTGCTCAATTTCTTCTTCCAGTTTGTCAAAGGAAATGTGCGGTACGTAAAAACCGCGCAGATCGACCGGCTCATTGATAACGTGAATAACAATCAATTTGCTGTCATATTTGCGGGCCATGGACAGGGCCGCCTTGAACGCAAAGTCGGACCCTTCTGAGAAATCAGTGGCGAACAGAATTGTTTTGAACACCATGTCGACCTCCTTTTGCATGTCAGGAAACCTGAGCGACCGAACCACCATTGAAGATTTTCTTCATCACGGAGCGGAGTTCCTCCAATCGCACAGGCTTGTGAAGATACTCGTATGCACCCAGATTCATTGCCTCGAGATAAGACTCGACACCACCATAGGCCGTAATCATGATCACGCTTGTGCTCGGGTATTTACGGCTCAGTTCACGCAGAAAAACCAGACCGTTCATATCCGGCATATTGATGTCACTGATGACCAGATTGATCTTGTGCTGACGGAGTAAATCCAGTGCATCATTACCATTTGCCGCACTTTCAACCTCGAAGCCTTCTTGTGACAGCAACTTGGATAAACCGATCCGGGTATTTTCCTCATCATCGACAACGAGAATGCGTTTTATCGACTCGCCCAAAACAACCTCTGTCCTTGAATGTTTCGGATAGTCTAACACGGGGGGTTACCCTGTCAAGCCGGGACCTGGTTATTTTTCTTTGAAATATTACGAAAAAACAGCAGGTTACATGATTAAGGCGAATATAATCTCAATCATGTTTGCGCGGAGTTATGGCTTGCCAGGTGTCTATGATCAGCTTGACCAGAAGAGGGAAGAGACGGGCGTGTTGAGAACTGCAAAGCAGAACATCTTCGTGGCATAGCTCGTCCGCGGTGATCCCGGCAGCATGATTGGCGACAAAAGCCACGGCCGCAACCCGCATGCCGAGAAACTTGGCCATGATTGCTTCCGGTACCGTTGACATCGAGACAACATCAGCTCCGGCAGTCCGCAGAAAACCGATTTCAGCCGGAGTCTCATACGACGGGCCGGTCATGGCAACCAGAACACCGCGGTGAAGAACAAGGCCATCGATCCGGCAGCTGGCTAGCCGGTCGTAAAGGTTTTTATCATACAGATCTGCCAAATCGATAAAAGTGTTGCCATCAAGGCCCCGCAAGGGGTTGTCACCCAGCAGGTTGATATGGTCCTCAACCAGCATGAAATCTCCGGGCTTAAAGTTCTTATGGATGCCGCCGGCAGCACAGGTCAAGAGTATCCGCTGGCAACCGAGAGCAGCGGCGAACCGCACGGGAAGAGCAGCCTGCAAGGCATCAAGCCCTTGATAGCAATGGAACCGGCCGGAAAAAATCAGGAGGTTGCAGGATGAGAAACGAACTGCGATCAGCTGTCCATCGTGACCTTGAATCCGGCCACCGGGGAAGCATGGCCAATCCCGGTAGTCGAATATACCAAGGGTTTCGCCAAACCCGACGACCTCTTTCCAGCCCGAGCCGAGCACAACTGCGAGGTCGAAATCGGTCAGACCGGTTTGACTGCGCACCTCATCGACCAGACGGGACGCGGAGTCTCGTTGCTCAAATTCCCAGGATGTTTCTGACACGTTTTTCGAGTTCACTGGGTTTGAAAGATTTGTTGATGAAATCCACGGCGCCGAACCGGCGAACTGCAGCAGCGGTCTCTTCACCGCGCTCAACACCACTCATGGCAAGGACTTTTATCCGGTTCAAGCGGGGCTCTTCCTGAATCGACTGCAGAATCTGTTTGCCGCTCCGGCCAGGGATGTTCAGATCGAGTAAAACCAGTTGCGGTAATCGGGTTGTAATTTTAACCCAGGCCTCATCGCCGTCGGCTGCAGACATGAATTCAACGGGCAGATCACTGAGCAGGTCCTCGATCATTTGACGAAAGAAGCGGGCGTCGTCAACGATCAGGATGAGCGGCACCCCCGTTACGGCCTGTTCTTTGTTGTTTTCACCGTTGCCAGTGAGGACAATTTCAAACCGATGAGAGCATCCGGGGCATTTGACTTTACCCACCCTGGACTGACTGCCGGAGGGATCTATCTTATATCGATTCTTACATTCGGGACAGGTAACGACCATGTTTCAGCTCATTCACCAGCAGGTTGTAATGAGAAGGATTGATAGCCGGCAATATCAATTTCCTGACCGTTCAGCCAGAAACGCGCCACATCACTTGCGGCAAATTCAACATGCACTTTTTGCTTGATCTTCCATGTCAGATCGAGGCCGTCATACAGTTTGTATTGTTGCGTTTTGCGCTCATCGACACCAATTATAAGTGATCCTTCGGCCAAAGCAAGCATCCTCAACGACGCTCCATCATAAGGGACGGCGGGCAAACTTCTGTGGCCACGGTTCTGGGGCTCTGCGATAGCAACGGGCGATGCAGAAACCCGTATGGGCATCGGGTCTGCAGATTGACCTGGGTGAGCCTGACCAGTTGCCGATGTTTGAGGTTTCTCAGGGATAACCGGCGCTTGCTCAAGTCGGGCTTGCGCCCTCCCCGATTCGGCGGATGTTGCCACGGCTCCGGTGGCCTTGGTCGCCCTCTCGTTAAGTTGCTCGTCACTGGAAAAGATTACAACCGACAAGTATGTGAAACAACCGAGCAAAAGAACCAGAACAAAGGCCAGAAAGAATTTCCGCCGATCGCCGTCTGCAGAATGCTTTGCCCCAAGATCTGGCTTGCTTGCGGTCACGGGCTCAGTTTTCGCAGGTTTGTTTTCAGACCCTGGAAGATCGTTCAGCAGGACCAGGAGAGGACTACTTTTGAGACCGAGGTAGTGTGCGTAGACACGGATAAAACCCGTTACATAAGCCTGACCTGGAAGCTCAGAGAACCGATTATTCTCGAGACTTTCAAGATAGATTTTGCGAATGCGCGTTTCCTGCTCCGCGTTTTGCAGGGTGCGGCCGAGTTCTTCACGCCGCTGTTTCAGGATACGACCGATGTCGCCATCCGGGTTTTCCATCATTGACCGATAATCTTCAGGTAATTTTCAGATAACCGGGCCAATTCACTATCCGGGGCCAGTCGAATGACCTCCTGAAACGATTTTTTTGCCTCTGCGGTGTCTTTGATCTTCATAAACACCAGCCCCTGCCAGTAAAACCCGGGGAAGAAATTGGCATCCAGTTCAACACTTCGGGTAAACATGTCGAGAGCTTCAACGGGACGGTCCTGACTATAATAAAGTTCGCCCAGACGAAATAGAGGGATCTGGTAAAACGGGTTTAAGTCCATTGCTTTCTCATAGGCACGCTGGGCAGCCGGGTAATCCTGCTTATGAAAATACGCCAGACCGATCCCTGTCCAGGCTAATTCAGGTCGGTCAAAAAGCAGATTATCCGCGGCCGTCCTAAAAGCAGTGATGGCATCATCATAGCGCTCTATGGACAGGTAAAGAGCACCAAGATTGTTGTAATATTTCGGGTCATCGTCGCTGACTTCTATGGCTTGTATAAAATGCTCTTCGGAGAGAGCAAAAGCTTTTTTCTGCCAATATGCCTGGGCAAGTCCGGCCTGGATTTCCGGATCCTCGTCGTCAAATTTTTCCGCCAGGAGGAATTCCTTGAGCGCCTCTGTCGGGTTTTGCTCGTTGAGCGCGGTCACCCCGAGCAGGTAATGGTATTTCGCATCCTCAGCGGCCGATCTTTTCTTTTCAACCGGCACACAGGCGACCATCAGCACAAGCAGGACGATCATGCCCGGAACAGCCCATCGATATTGCATTGGATAAAACCTTTCGAAAATTGCCTTAAAGCGTCGCAAGGATACGACCTACCGTTTCACGTAATTGTTCTTTTCTCAGTTTCATCTCTTCTGCCGATGGCACACTGATGCGCGCCCTCAGGCTGGTGCTTTTGGCACGCATCGCCTCGACAACAGCGAGCAGGTCGTCGACATTCTCAGTTATCGCGTTTGCTTCGGCAGTCTCTGGCTCTGTCTCCGGACCAGGAGCGCTGTCTGACGACTGCTTCGTATCGGGTTCGCTGCTCGTCGTGGTTTCAACAACGGTTTGTTGCTTTGCAGCAATTGAGCTGCGACCTTTGACACTGGCAGCAGGCTTCTCTGCGGCGACTGTTCCGGACGACTTTGTCTGCAACGCCCCTGGAGAGGGCTCTTTTTCGCTCAGGCCAGCATTTAACGGCAAAGATTGCCACAACTTCTGTAGATCGGCCTGGTCCATGAGGTGAATATCGTGATCCGTCAGCATAAAGCCCATTGACTCGACAAAATTCAATCCCTGATCGAGCATGCCGTCCATTTCCTGTGCGGAAACGACACGTGGGTCGCTGAAATAATAAGCCAGGATCCCGCTCTTATGCAGATGGAAAGCTGCGACTGTGGCAATGCCATCCGGCTGTTTGTACTGGCAGAGATAGGCGCTTGCCTGCTGCGCCGAGACTCCCGGCAGGGCAAGCTGAATTTCGCGCATTGAGCGGTAAAGGCGGACGACATTGTCGGCCGGCACATCGATGCTATGCATCGACTCATCCCGTATAAACATTGCGCCTCCCCTCTGGCGCCGGCTTACAAACCGGCAAAAACGGTCAGGGCCTGAAAGTGACGGAAACGATCCTCGACTTCGGTCCAGTCCAACGTTCGCAATCGGTTCAGACTGAAATCCTCCACGGTAAACGATGCCATGACACTGCCGAAGACCGTCGCTTTACGGATCGATTCATCATTTAAATTGTTGGTTGCCGCGAGGTAGCCCATAAAACCGCCGGCAAAGGTATCTCCCGCGCCGGTCGGATCAAAAACCTCTTCCATGGGATATGCCGGAGCGGAAAAGATAGAATGCTCACTAAATACCAGCACGCCATATTCACCGCGCTTGACGACCAGGGTCTTGGGGCCCAATTCCAAGATCTGTTTCGAAGCCTTGACGAGGTTGGCTTGCTCGGCAAGTTGGCGGGCTTCTGCTTCGTTGATGACCAGGATATCGACGTGCCCCAGGGTTTTCACCAGGGCATCGCGCTTGCCCCCGATCCAGAAGTTCATCGTATCGCAGGCAATCAACTTTGGCCTTTCTACCTGCTGCAGCACTTCCAGTTGCAGTTCGGGATCGATGTTGGCCAGGAAGACATAGTCCGCCTGACGATAGGCTTGCGGTAATTGCGGGTGAAACGTCTCGAAAACATTCAGATGCGTTTCCAGCGTACGTGCCTCGTTGAGGTCGTAACCGTAACGGCCTTTCCAACGGAAGGTTTCGCCCGGTCGGGTCTGCAGACCGTTCAGGTCGACACCACGGGAGGTCAGGAACTGCCGCGGTTCATCCGGGAAATCTTCACCGACGACCGCGACCAGTTGAACACCGGTAAAAAAGCTTGCCGCCGTTGAAAAATAGGTTGCCGAACCACCCAGCACATCATCTTTCTTGCCGAATGGGGTCTCGATACTATCGAAAGCGACGGACCCGACTACCAAGATCTCCATACAATTCCTTTTCAGTTGAAATAACAGGGATTTATCATTTAAGCAAATCTGTGGGTTTTTAGCAATCCTGCAGATGATCTAGCCGAGATATTTTCCCAGGATCGGTTCCAGGTCCCTGCGCACCTGTTCCGGAATCAAATTACGATCGGTCATGATTGCGTACTTCAATGACTCACCACAGCCACATTCGGGCTGTGACGATAGAGCGCCTGCGGCACGCTTGATAATGTCGCGCGCCATGCTGACATTCTGGCGGATAATCTCCAGCACAGCCTCTACTGTGACATCATCATGACCGTGATGCCAGCAGTCGTAATCGGTTGCCAGGGCAACCGTGCCATAGCAGATTTCCGCTTCTCGTGCCAGACGAGCTTCCGGAATATTGGTCATGCCGATGACATCAACGCCCCAGCCGCGAAAGATGGTTGATTCTGCCCGCGTCGAGAAATTCGGCCCCTCGATGCAGAGGTAAGTGCCGCCCTTATGGACCGTTGCTCCGGCATCCCGACCTGCTTGATACAGGACTTTGGCAAGTTCCGGGCAAACCGGGTCGGCAAACTGGACGTGACCGGCAACCCCCTGGCCAAAGAAAGTTGACGCTCTTTTGCCTTGGGTCCGGTCGAAGAACTGGTCCGGGATGACAATCTGTCCCGGCACAATCTCCTCTTTCATGCTGCCAACCGCGGACACGGAAATGATGCGCTGGACGCCGAGTTTTTTCATGCCGTAGATATTGGCCCGGTAAGGCACTTCGGATGGCAGGTAGCGATGACCGCGCCCGTGTCGCGGCAGGAAAACCATCCTGACACTGTCCAGCATCCCGGTGATATAAACGTCGCTGGGGGCACCGAAAGGGGTATCGAGACTCACCTCTTCGATGTCGGTAAGCCCGGCAATTTCGTACAGGCCACTGCCACCTATCACACCAATTGTCATCTGTTCCATTGACTTGATCCTCCAGAAATCTAGGGCCATAACATGACGTGTTATAACCTGAAGTTTTACTGCTTGTCTTCCAGCCTCCCTTTGAGCTGCCCGCACGCAGCGGAGATATCTTGACCCTTGCCGGCCCTGCGGACAGCGACAATCTGTCGCTCCAGCAAATAGGTCTGAAAAGAACGCATGGCAGCTTCTGTCGGCTGTCGGAAACCTGATCCGGCGTGCTCGTTGAACGGGATAAGGTTGACCTTGGCCTTGATGCCGTGCAGCAACTTGACCAGACGCCTGGCGTCGGCCTGGCTGTCGTTAACATCCCGGATCAGGATATACTCAAACGTGACTCTCTGCCGCGGAGCCAGCGGAAATTCGCGGCAGGCCTCGATCAGCTCTTTAAGGGGATAGCGCCGGTTGACCGGCATCAGCTGATTGCGAACTTCATCAGTCGTTGCGTTGAGGGAAACCGCCAGGTTGACCTTGATGCGTCGACCCAGTTCATAGAGCTCCGGCACCAGCCCCGCGGTTGACAAGGTGACCTTGCGCGGTCCGTAGTCAAAACCGGTCGGAGCATAAAGGATCTGCAGGGCGGCAACGACATTGTCCAGGTTGTGCAACGGCTCGCCCATCCCCATCAAGACGATGTTGTCTACGGCGTGCTGTGCGCGCACGGCACAAACCTGATTAACGATTTCCGCCGCGTTCAGGTCGCGTTCCAGACCGAAAGTTCCGGTCAAGCAAAAGGAGCATTGCATGGCACAGCCAACCTGGGTTGAGATGCAGAGGGTGTTGCGCCCGCCCTCCATCGGAATGAGCACCGTTTCGATACTTTTGCCGTCGTCCAGGCGGAAGAGAAACTTGCGGGTACCGTCGAAGCTGACCTCAACAGCCTCTGGTGAGAAATTCGAGATATAACACCTCTGGCCCAGCTCGTCACGAAACGTCTTGGCCAGATCGGTCATCGCCGCAAAATCGGACACCCCGCGCTGGTAAATCCAGCGCATCATTTGCCCGGCGCGAAAGGTCTCTTTGCCCATTCCTGCGAGAAACTCAATCAGCGCGTCGGGGCTCAGGTCTTTCAAATCAATTTTTACGGTTGTAGACATTGGTTTTCTCTTCAAGGCCAGCCGGGTGAAAAACAGCTCCGGCTCAGGAAAAAGGCCCTTCGGATTGTACCGAAGGGCCTCTGGCGACTCAAGTTTTTCCTCGCTGAATATCTTAAAGGAGTTCCAGGCCGGAGAAAAAATAAGGGATTTCGAAAGCAGCCGTTTCCGCAGCATCGGAACCGTGTGTGGCGTTTTCACCGATACTGGAACCGAACTCCTTGCGTAGGGTTCCCCCCTCGGCCTCAGCCGGATTGGTGGCGCCCATCAGGTCGCGCCATTTCTTGATCGCGCCTTCAGCTTCGAGCACCATCACAATACAAGGGTCGCTGCTCATAAAATCGGTCAGTTCGCTGAAGAAAGGGCGCTCCCGGTGCACGTAATAGAACCCTTCAGCCTCAACCTTGCTCATGTAGAGTTTCTTGATCCCGGCGACCTTGAAGCCCTCCGCGTAAATACGGGCCAGGATCTTGCCTGCATGACCGGCAGCAAAAGCATCGGGCTTTATGATTGCGAATGTCTGTTCCATAGGTTGTAATCCTCCGGTTACAAATAGTTAGAAATGATTTGGCGCTTTTAGCATTCCGGCCATGGAAAGTCAAGCAGATGGCGCAGCGCAACAGCCGGCCGGCCCAGAAGACTTTTTCAAGATTGTCTCGATCCTCAACGGAACTCTGCTATGAAATCCCGGCGCTGAGGTTCACTCCCCAACATGACCAGCTCACAATCTGGCTCGAGAATCGTCTCGGCTGTCACCGGAACGACATTGCCGTTGGGTAGACGAAGCGCCAGCACGTTGAGACCGGTTCGGGCCCGGATATGGCTGGTCGCCAGTGTCTGTCCGGCCAGAATCGCAGGTACGGGGATATAAAAGAGATCAAATCCCTCACCCATGATCACCGACTCCCGATGCTGCAGAAGCGACATCACGGACTCGGCTCCCAAGGAAGGGTAGCTTAACACAAAGTCGGCACCAGCCCGGTGGATCGCTTCAATATTACGCTCGTGAGTAATGCGACTGATGACTCTGAGCTCTGGATTTAGGCGACGACAATACACCGCCAGATAGATATTCATGGCGTCATCATTCGT
>JBFLJZ010000071.1:0-4667 GCA_040882925.1 Desulfuromonadales bacterium | reverse complement strand
GGTTACGCCTGGGGCGCGCGATTGTTCCGGGTGCATGATGTTGCTGCGGCGCGCGAGGCCGCATTGATGGCGCATGCAGTCTGCAAAGGTGCAGCATGGGGCAGGCTCTGACTGATTGATCGAGAGGGTAGTCCGGATGTTCGAGATTCTGGAAAAATTCAGGTGGGTTCTGGACCTGCTCGACATTCTCCTGGTTGCCTTCATTATCTACCGGATTATCCTGTTGATCAAGGGTACGCGGGCCGTGCAGATGCTGGTCGGCCTTGCCGTCCTGCTGATCGTTTACGTCGCTTCCCAGGTCGGCGGTCTTTATACCCTCAACTGGATACTCAACAACTTCCTTTCATCGATCATCCTGGTGATCGTGGTCATTTTCCAGAACGATATTCGTCGGGCGCTGATCCATGTCGGACGCAACCCGTTTTTCGCCGATCTGTCCTTTCGTGAAGAAACCGAAGTTATCGATGAATTGTGCCGCGGATGCACAATCCTTGCCCAGAAACAGCTGGGGGCGCTGATCGTTATTGAGCGTGAAACCGGGATCAACGACTTTCTCGAAGTCGGTGTCGAACTGGACGCCAAGCCTTCCGGCTCCCTGCTGCAATCGATTTTTCATCATGCTTCGCCGCTGCATGATGGTGCGGTGATCATTCAGCGCGGCCGTATTACCAGGGCCGGTTGCTTCCTTCCCTTGACACAGGACCCGGATGTCAGCCCGCAGTTCGGGACCCGCCACCGGGCAGCGATCGGTTTGACCGAACTGGTTGACGCCGTCGTCATTGTCGTGTCAGAGGAGACCGGACGGATTGCCGTCGTGGTCGGCGGGAAGATTACACGCGACCTGGAAGTCACAACCTTGAAAAAAGTCCTCAATCGCCTTCTGGAGCCCCGCCGTCTGCGCGGCAAGAAGACTTGACCATGGCTGATAAGATATTCGAAAACTGGCTATTGAAACTGATCTCCCTGGCATTTGCCATCGTGCTCTGGTTTTTTGTCATGGGTGAAAGTCGCATGGAAGTCAATCATATCGTGCCGCTAGAATACGTGAATCTGCCCGAGGGCCTGATGATTGCCAGTGAAGTGCCGAATTCTGTCGCCCTGAGGATCAACGGACCACGTGCTCTGCAGGTCAACCTTGACCCGGATGACATAGCGCTCAGGGTCGACCTGAAGGGTTTATCAGCCGGCGTGACCTCGTTCAAGCGTCTGGATGAAACCCTCGATATCCCCGGCGGGCTGAAAATCACCCGCATCTCGCCGTCTTATGTCGATGTCAAACTGGAAAAGATGCGTGAACGCGGTGTCACGGTCAAAGTTGTTTTGACCGGTGAACCGGCACCCGGGTTCCTGGTCAAGTCAGCCAACGCGGCCCCAGACCGGGTTGTCGTCATCGGTGCGGAGAGTGAAATCAAGACGGTTTCGGAAGTTGTCACCGAGGCAATCGATGTCACCAATGTTCAGGAGAATTTCACCCAGACGGTTGCCCTCAGCTATGTCGGCAATTACACGGATTTGAAAGAAACGAAAACAGTCGAGGTCAAAGTGGATTTAAAGCCCGACCCCGATTACATCCCTCCCATTCCGGCGGAAGAGCCGGACAAGCAGGTTGATGCCGAGGTTGAAAAAAAGGAAGAATGAGCAAAAAACTTTTCGGAACAGACGGGGTGCGCGGGATTGCCAACAAGCATCCCATGACCACAGAAGTGGCCATGCAGCTGGGTCGTGCCGCAGCATATGTTTTCAAACATGCTGACCGGCGCAGCCGCATCGTGATCGGCAAGGATACACGCCTGTCCGGGTACATGATCGAGAATGCGCTGGCCGCTGGGATCTGTTCGATGGGCGTCGATGTGTTGCTGGTCGGGCCTCTGCCGACCCCGGGCATTGCTTTTATCACCGCTTCGATGCGCGCCGATGCCGGAGTGGTCATTTCCGCTTCGCACAACCCCTACCAGGACAACGGCATCAAGTTTTTTGCCCGCGACGGTTTCAAGCTTCCCGATGATCTCGAGATGAAGATCGAGACCCTGCTTTATTCGGAGCAGATCGATTCGTTGCGACCTACTGCCGAAGAGGTTGGCAAGGCCTTTCGTGTTGAAGACGCAATCGGACGGTATATTGTTTTCCTGAAGAACACGTTCCCCCGGGAGCTCGACCTGTCCGGTTTGAAAATCGTCCTCGATTGCGCCCACGGCGCTGCCTATCGCGTTGCCCCGGCGGTTTTGGAAGAATTGGGTGCCCAGGTTTTTGCCTATGGCGTCAAGCCGGATGGAACGAACATCAACGCCGGCTGCGGTTCGACGTGTCCTGAGGTGATCTCGAAGGCTGTCCTCGAGCATGGTGCGGATCTCGGTATCGCCCTCGATGGTGATGCCGACCGATGCATCTTCGTCGACGAGCATGGCAACGAGGTTGACGGTGATCACATTATGGCTATCTGCGGCATCGATCTGCTGCAACGCGATGCGCTCAAACAAAACACGATCGTTGCTACGGTCATGTCAAACATGGGGCTGGACATCGCCCTGAACAAGGCCGGCGGTAAAGTCATCAAGACCGATGTCGGAGATCGTTACGTCGTTGAGGAGATGCGCCGCAACGATTATTGCTTCGGCGGCGAGCAGTCCGGTCATATCGTTTTTCTCGAGCACAACACGACCGGCGACGGCATCATCTCGGCGCTGCAGGTCCTTGCGATATTGCAGAAGAGTGGCAAGAGTCTCTCCGAACTGGCGTCTGTCATGCAGTCCTTGCCGCAAGTCCTCGTCAATGTCCGGGTGCGGGAACGCCTGAGCCTCGATCAGCTGCCTGATGTTCGTGCCATGATTGAGGCTGTCGAGAGTCGCCTGGGAGATACCGGTCGAGTCCTGATCCGTTATTCGGGGACCGAACCTTTGATGAGAATTATGCTGGAAGGGCAGGATCAGGATGAAATTACCGGCATGGCCAACCAAATCGCCGAACTGGTGAAGTCCTCGATCGGTGAAGGCTCAGGATCATAAAATGGCAAAACTTGGCGTCAATATCGATCACGTTGCAACGATCCGCCAGGCCCGTGGCGGGACTGAACCTGATCCGGTTGCTGCCGCAGCGATTGCCGAACTGGCCGGCGCTGATGGGATCACGGTCCACCTGCGTGAAGATCGCCGGCATATTCAGGACCGGGATGTCATGATCCTCAGGAGTACGCTGCAGACTCACCTGAACCTCGAAATGGCGGCAACCGATGACATGGTGGCCATTGCCATGAAGGTCGTCCCGGATTACGTCACCCTGGTGCCGGAAAAACGCCAGGAGTTGACGACAGAAGGCGGACTTGACGTTGCCAAATACAGCCAGCTACTGACCAGGCAAATCGGTTTGCTGCATCAGGCCGGGATCATGGTCAGTCTGTTCATTGATCCGGACCTTGAGCAGTTGAAGGCCAGTGAGCGGGTCAAGGCAGATTACATAGAGATTCATACCGGCAGCTACTGCGAGGCCAGAGGTGCAGCCAAGGACGCCGAGTTGGGTCAAATAGAAGAGGCGATCAAGGCCGGCTTGAAGCTCGGACTGCGTGTGAATGCAGGGCACGGGCTCAATTACCAGAATATCCGACCGCTGCTCGCTCTTGGCGGAATTGAGGAATACAACATCGGCCACAGCATCATCTCGCGCGCTGTTTTGGTCGGACTCGACCGGGCCGTGCGCGAGATGGCGGACCTGGTTCACGGGAGCTGACTATGCCGATTGTCGGGCTGGGAACCGACCTGGCAAGGGTCGCGCGTTTCAGGAAATTTGTCGAAGACCAAAAGACCGCTCTCCTGGAGCGGCTTTTTACCCTTGGTGAACAACAGTATGCTTTTGCCAAGGCAGATCCTGCGCCGCACCTGGCGGCACGCTTCGCTGCCAAGGAATCGTGTCTCAAGGCCTTCGGCACGGGCTGGCGAGATGGCATCGGCTGGCATGACATGGAGGTCGTGCCTGATGAACTTGGCCGCCCGGATCTGATCTTGTCCGGCAGAGCTGCAGAGATTGCCGGCGAAAAATCTGTCGGGATGGTACACTTGTCATATAGCCATGATGGCGAATATGCTGTTGCCACCGTGATCCTGGAACGCTTATGAAAGTCCTCACTGCACAACAAATGCAGGCGATTGATCGCCGGGCCATAGACGAAATCGGTCTCCCCGGTATGGTCCTGATGGAGAATGCCGGCCGGCGGGCAGCTGAGGAAATTGTCTTGCGTTACGCAGCTCGCGGGCTCCAGCGTGCGCTGGTGTTTGCCGGCAAGGGCAACAACGGCGGCGATGGCTACGTGATTGCCAGGCATCTGCTGGATAACGACTGGGACGTTCTGACCCTGGTGCTTGCCAAAGAAGAAGAGGTCGCCGGTGACGCTGCTGTCAATCTCACGGCACTCGCCAACTGCGGCGGACAGATTATTTATCTCAAGAACGATGATGAACTTTATGCTGTCCTTGATGATGCCAAAGAGTTTAGCGTCGTTGTCGATGCCCTGTTCGGCACCGGACTCACCAAACCGTTGGCAGGGCTTTATCTGGAAGCTATCGGCTGGATGAACTGCCAAACCTGCCCGGTGGTTGCTGTGGATATCCCGTCGGGAATCGATGGCTCGACCGGCCGGATCATGGGTGATGCGGTCAATGCCGACCTGACGGTCTCAT
>JBFLJZ010000339.1:0-10579 GCA_040882925.1 Desulfuromonadales bacterium | reverse complement strand
TGAAAGGGCTGTTTGATATTTCGTTTTCGATTTCTTCCGGGTAGACGTTCTTCCCGTTAGCGGTGACGATCAGGTTCTTCGCCCGCCCGCAGATCCTGAGTGCGCCATCCTCGTCGACGCAACCCAGGTCGCCGGTACGATACCAGCCGTCTGTAATCACCTCATCGGTTGCTTTCTGGTTATTATAGTACCCAAGCATGATGTTCGGCCCTTTCGCCCAGATTTCGCCAACCCCTTCGGCATTGGGTTCGTGAATCATGACGTCAATGCCGGGCATCGGTCTGCCGACCGTGCCGAGACGATTGAATGCCGGGGTCTCTACCGCGATCACCGGCGAAGTTTCGGTAATGCCATAGCCCTGGTAAACATTCAAACCGAGTTCCATGAGCCTTTCAGCCACTACCGGATCGAGTGCAGCGCCGCCACTGATGAACACCGGGTTGCCGCCGAAGGCCTCGCGGACCTTCCGCGTTACAATTGGCCGGGTCGGAGTAAAAGCATAGAGCAATTTAGACAGCTTTTGACTCTCGATCTTTTTCGTCATTCGATCTGCGAGCAGGCGGAATACCGCAGGGACGCCGAGCAGGAAATTGGGTTTGACCTCGCCAAGGTTGTCGCCCAATTTGCGCAGGCTTTCGGCAAAAGAAACCGTGCCGCCGACTGCGAGCGGCAGGATGATGCCGGCAACCTGTTCAAAAACGTGGTTGATCGGCAGGAAGGAGAGGGTATGCATCTCCGGATCGAGGTCGAACAGTTTTATCGCAGAACGAACGTTGCTCGAGATGTTGGCATGGCTGAGCATGGCGCCTTTCGAACGCCCTGTCGTCCCTGAAGTGTAAAGGATGACGGCGGGGTCGTGCGACTGGACAGTCAGCCTGGGCGGCAACGCGTCTTTCTCGAAATCGCCCAGCGCTTCGACATCCGGAAACGGTGATGGCCGGTCGTGCGTCTGCAGCAGGCGTCGGACAAAATTCTTTTCCCCCTGGCTGTCGCCAGCGGCGACTGGTGCGACGACCTCCTGGTAGGCTTCCGCCAGCCTTTCCAGGCTTTGCCTGTCATCTTTATCGACCTGGTATTTTCGGCTCAGTCGTTGCCATTCGTTGACCAGTTCGGACAGAGACTGTTTCGCGCGTGAGGAAAGCGGGCTGTCGCCGGGCGGAGACGAATCCATGATAACGATCTTTTGCAATGCCGGCAGGCTGTCGGCAATGTCATGGATGATCTCTTGATGACCGTGCTCGGTGAACAGGAGGCGCGCCGAGGAATCGGCCAGTATGTGCCGCAATTCCCCCTGCTTGAGATCTTTGTCGATCGGCACGGCGATGGCATTGCTTTTCAGGATGCCGAGGTAGGACATGACCCAGAATGGCGAGGACGAACCGAGGATGGCGACCCGGTCGCCATGTTCGATCCCCCACTCGGCCAACCCGGCCGCAACACGGTCAGAGGTTTCCCATACCTTTGCATAGCTGTAGTCCGTCCAGCGTCCGGCCGATTTGCGGCGCAGGGCGGTTTTCTGCGGATACTTGAGGCTGCTCTCGCGCAGCATGTCAACAATCAGAGACATGAACACTTCTCCACAATTCAGGATTGGCATCTGCCGGCGACATCCATCTTAATCAGGGCCACAGTCTCTGGCAAGGATAAAGCCGGGCCGGGGGTCGCGTGCTGGATTTATAAGCGTAGCGGCGCTTTTGATCCTTTACAAAACTGCAATATTCCGATATTTTTCATTGTTCTAAAAAAATCGTGTTTATCACTCGAAGGATGAAAAGGTCAGCCGCAGGATATCTGTCCTCGAATATATGAAACAGTCTCAAATTCGCAATTTCTCCATCATAGCTCACATCGATCATGGCAAGTCGACTCTTGCGGACCGCCTCCTCGAATCAACCGGGGCGTTGTCCGACCGTGAGAAGACCGATCAGTACCTCGACAAGATGGACCTGGAGCGGGAGCGTGGTATAACGATCAAGGCCCAGGCTGTGCGGCTCGCCTATCATGGCAAAGACGGCGGCGACTATATTCTCAACCTGATCGATACTCCCGGGCACGTTGACTTCAGCTATGAAGTCAGTCGATCCCTGTCGGCCTGCGAGGGCGCTTTGCTGGTCGTCGATGCCTCCCAGGGCGTTGAGGCCCAGACTCTCGCCAATGTCTACCTGGCAATTGACGAGAATCTCGAGGTGTTCCCGGTGCTGAACAAAATCGACTTGCCCAGCGCCGATCCGGAAGGGGTCCGTCAGGAAATCGAAGAGATCATCGGTCTTGATGCAAGTGATGCGGTGCTTGCCAGCGCCAAGGCCGGTATCGGGATCGACGACATCCTTGAATCGATTGTCAAGAAGATCCCGCCGCCGCAAGGCGATCCCGACGCACCTTTGAAGGCCCTGATTTTTGATTCCTGGTACGATTCTTACCAGGGCGTCATCGTCCTGATCCGCGTCATGGACGGCACGGTGAAAAAGGGCGACAAGGTTCGCTTCATGGCCAGCCGAAAAGAATATGAAGTCCTCAAGGCCGGTGTCTTCAGCCCCCAGCCGGTTGCTGTCAATCAATTATCAGCAGGCGAGGTCGGCTTTATCACGGCCAGCATCAAAGTCGTGCATGACGCCAAAGTCGGTGATACCGTGACGCACGTGCGCAATGGCACGGACCAGGCACTGCCGGGCTTCAAGGAAGTCAAGCCGATGGTTTTCTCGGGGCTCTACCCGGTCGACTCCGGCGACTATGATGACCTGCGTGATGCCATGGAGAAGTTGCGCCTTAACGACAGCTCCTTCTCTTTCGAACCGGAAAATTCAATGGCGCTCGGATTCGGCTTCCGTTGCGGCTTCCTCGGTCTGCTGCACATGGAGATCGTCCAAGAACGCCTCGAACGTGAGTTCGGTGTCGACCTGATCACCACGGCACCGACCGTTGTCTACCGCGTAACCAGTACCAAAGGCGAAACCTTCAATGTTGACAGCGCCAACAAACTGCCCGATGTGCAGTATATCGAGAAAGTGGAGGAGCCGTTTATCCTCGCTTCGATTCATGTCCCCAACGAGTTCGTCGGCGCCGTGCTGGCCCTTTGTGAGGAGAAGCGCGGTGTCCAGCGTGAGATCAAATACCTGACCGCCAACCGGGTGATGGTTATTTACGAACTGCCGCTCAACGAGATCGTTCTCGATTTCTACGATCGCCTGAAAACCTTATCGCGCGGCTACGCCTCGCTGGACTATGAGTACCTCGACTACCGAGCGAGTGAACTGGTCCGGCTCAACATCCTGATCAACGGTGAACCGGTCGATGCCCTGTCATTGATCGTGCATCGTGAAAAAGCCCAGTATCGCGGACGGGAATTGGTCTCCAAGATGAAAGAATTCATCCCTCGCCAACAATTCGAGGTGGCGATCCAGGCAGCAATCGGCAACAAGGTGATCGCCCGCGAGACGGTCAAAGCGTTGCGCAAAGATGTCACGGCGAAATGCTATGGCGGAGACATCACACGTAAGCGCAAACTGCTCGAAAAACAGAAGGAAGGTAAAAAACGCATGAAGCAGGTCGGCAATGTTGAACTGCCTCAGGAAGCTTTCCTCGCCATACTGAAAGTCAAGGAAAACAAATAATGGGTTTTTTCCGCAAAAAGACGACTAAACAGGCTGCAAAACAGAAAAAATCGCAACTCCGTGACTGGACGGAGGCACTGATCGTTGCTGCGATCCTTGCTCTGATTATCCGGACCTTTTTGGTTCAGGCGTTTAAAATCCCTTCCGGGTCGATGGAAGATACCTTGCTGATCGGTGACCACCTGTTGGTCAACAAGTTTATTTACGGCACCCAGCTGCCTTTCAGCGACGAACCGCTGCTGGCGATTCGTCAACCCGAACGTGGCGACATCATTGTTTTCGAGTTCCCCGAGGACAAGGACAAGTCCTATTTCAAGCGCCGTGATTTTATCAAGCGGGTGGTCGGATTGCCCGGTGATACCGTCGAGATCCGCAACAAGAACGTTTTTATCAACGGCGAGCGATACATGACACCCGAAGCCGTCTACAAAGACGGCAACCTGATTCCTGGCCCGCGTGACAACATGCCCCCGGTATCCGTTCCGGATGACAGTTATTTCGTCATGGGCGACAACCGCGACCGCTCGTACGACAGCAGGTTCTGGAAATTTGTCGATCGTTCGGCGATCAAGGGCCTGGCGTTTATCAAGTACTGGTCATGGAACAGCGAGAAGTTCATGCCTCGTTGGAACCGTATCGGGCGACCGATCGAGTAATTCTTCGACAGCTTTTATCATTCCGCAAGGCTGGATATTGACCTGGACTCGTGCTTTACAGACGATCCAGAGCTTTTTGTTGACTCGCCATATCGGTCTTGCTATATTGCCTCAAGTTTGATGGTAACCTGTCTCCTTTTAAGCTGATCCAGAGAGGTCAGCAAGGGTGGCCCGAAGATGTGCCTTGATGTACGAAAAAACAGAACAGTGCCTTTCCGCCGATGCGGGGAGGTATTTTTTTTGTCCTCAACCTGACAGGAGAAAAGAGATGTCCAAAGCGGATACTGCAATTCTGGACCGAGCCGGCATAGCCCGCGCCGTGACCAGGATTGCCCATGAAATTCTCGAGCACAACAAGGGATGCAGTAATCTTGCCCTGATCGGCATACGTTCCGGGGGAGACCACCTGGCGAGCCTGCTGCGAGCCCGCATCAATGATATTGAAGGTATTGAGGTGCCGATCGGGGAAGTTGACATCACGATGTACCGTGATGATCTCGCGGCTCGCGGCAATCTGCCGATTGGCAAAACCAGCATTCCGTTCCCTCTCGATGGCATTGATGTTGTCCTGGTCGACGATGTCCTTTATACCGGCAGGACCATTCGCTCGGCGATGGACGCACTGATGGATTTCGGTCGTCCGAGCACGATCCAGCTGGCGGTGCTGATCGACCGCGGTCACCGGGAGCTGCCGATTCGCGCCGATTACGTCGGCCGCAATGTGCCGACGGCTCACGATGAGGAAGTGTCCGTAACCTTCAATGAAGACCTGAGCCCGCAGGAAGTCCGGCTGGTCAAACCATAGACACCAGGGAGGAGACGCATGTCGTTCAAGCACAAGCACATTCTCGGCATCGAGCAAATGTCCAGCGAGGATATCGAGACGATTCTCGACACGGCCGACGCTTTCAAGGAAATCAACTCCAGGGACATCAAAAAAGTTCCGACCTTGCGTGGCAAGACGATTATCAACGCTTTTTTTGAAGCCAGTACGCGAACCCGGCTCTCCTTTGAAATTGCCGGCAAGCGGCTGTCGGCCGACACGGTGAATATCTCAGGCTCGACGTCATCGGTCGTCAAGGGTGAAACCCTCGAGGATACAGCGCGCAACATAGAGGCCATGGCCCCTGACATTATCGTCATCCGCCACGGCCATTCCGGCGCACCACACTACCTCGCCGAGCGTGTCGGCTGTTCGATTGTCAATGCCGGCGACGGTGCCCATGAACATCCCAGCCAGGCGTTGCTCGACATGATGACCATGCGCGAGCACAAAAGCCGCATAGAAGGGCTCGAAGTGGCGATCATCGGTGATATTACGCACAGTCGTGTGGTGCGTTCAAATATCTACTGCTTGTCGAAAATGGGTGCCAATGTACGTCTGTGTGGACCGGGAACCATGTTGCCGCCCGGGATCGAACAACTCGGCAACGTCAAGGTTCATAGTGACATGCGGGAAGCCATCAAGAATGTTGATGTGGTGATGATGCTGCGGATCCAGATGGAGCGGCAAAGCAACATCATGCTGCCCAGCCTGCGTGAATACGCGCGCTTCTATGGGCTGAACCCAGCCAACGTCAACCTCGCCAAGCCGGATGCCATTGTCATGCATCCAGGGCCGATGAACCGTGGTGTTGAAATATCATCGGTCGTTGCCGATGGCGTGCAGAATGTCATCCTCGACCAGGTTGAGAACGGCGTCGCGGTGCGCATGGCGCTGCTCTACCTGGTCAGTGGTGTTGAATCGATGCAAACTTCTTGAGCTGTCAGATAAAGGATAAGGTGAAATCATGGCGAAAATATTGATTAAAGGTGGCCGGGTGATCAGTCCCGCTCAAGATCTTGACGATATCTGTGATGTCCTGATTGACAAGGGCAAGGTGGCTGCCATCGGCAAGGGTCTCGAAGCACAAGGCGCCGAGGTGATCGATGCTGACGGCAAGATTGTCACACCCGGTCTGGTTGACATTCATGTGCATCTACGTGACCCCGGTCTGGAATATAAGGAAGACATTGCTTCCGGTACTTTATCAGCGGTGACCGGAGGTTTTACCTCGATTGCCTGCATGCCGAACACCAAGCCCGTCAACGACAACCTGTCGGTCACCAACTATATTCTCAACAAGGTCAAGCAAGAAGGTCACTGTCGGGTCTTCCCGATTGCCAGCATCTCCAAGGGGCTACAAGGGGAGTCGATGACAGAAATGGGAGAACTCAAGGAAGCGGGCGTCTACGGCGTTTCCGACGACGGTAAGCCGGTCGGCAATGCGCAATTAATGCGCCGGGCCATGGAATATGCCAAACCGTTTGGCTTAACGATTGTCACGCATGCCGAAGACCTGGAGTTGGTTGGCTCCGGTGTCATGAACGAGGGCCCTGTTGCGACTGAACTCGGTCTGAAAGGCATTCCCTGGGTGGCTGAAGATGCAGCCACCGCCCGTGAGATCATGCTGGCAGAATTTACCGGCGCCCGACTTCACGTCGCCCATGTTTCAACCAAGGGCTCGATTGATCTCGTGCGACAGGCTAAACAACGCGGCGTCAATGTGACCTGTGAAGCCACGCCTCATCATTTTACCCTGACCGATGAAGCTGTTCGCGGCTACAAAACCAACGCAAAAATGAACCCGCCGTTACGCAGCGCGGCAGATCGTGAGGCGGTCCGCCAGGGCATTGCCGACGGCACCGTTGACGCGATCGCCACTGACCACGCGCCCCATCATATCGATGAAAAGAATGTCGAGTTCAATCTCGCCATGAATGGTGTTGTCGGATTGGAAACCGCATTGCCGTTGACCCTGAGACTTGTCGAAGAAGGCCTGATCGATCTGCCGCAAGCCGTCGCTTTGATGACCAGTGGCCCTGCTGCAGCCATCGGTATTCCGGCCGGTCAACTTGCAGAAGGCGGCGTTGCCGATGTGACCGTGATCGACGCAACATGTGAATGGACAGTCGATGCGCAGCAGCTGGTCAGCAAAAGCAAAAACACCCCGTTCGACGGCTGGACAATGAAAGGGGCCGCCCTCTGTACAATCGTCGGTGGCAAGATTGTCTATCAAAAATGAAGACAGGACGTACAAGGGTATCCAGTACACAGAATGCAGAAACCATGAATCCAGAATATGCTGGATACTTGATTCTGGATACTGAATAACAAGGAGCTTATTTATGAAAGCAGCGTTGGCCCTGGCCGATGGCAGGGTCTTCTATGGCCGCGCCTTCGGCTCCACCGGTGAAATCTCCGGCGAGGTCGTTTTTAATACCAGCATGTCCGGTTACCAGGAGATTCTGACCGATCCCTCCTATTGCGGCGAGATCGTCACCATGACCTACCCGCAGATAGGCAACTACGGTATCAACCGTGAAGATGTCGAGTCGTCCAGGCCCCATCTATCCGGGTTTATTATCAAGGAGTTGTGTGAGTTTCCGAGCAACTGGCGCTGTGAAATGTCACTCGATGCCTACCTGAAAGAGTATGACATCATCGGTCTCGCGGGAATCGACACGCGGGCGCTGGTGCGCCACATCCGTGACAAGGGCGCCCAGACCGGCATCCTGTCGACTCATGACCTGGATGCCGACAGCCTGGTGGCGAAGGCCAAGGCGGCGCCTTCGATTGTCGGCCGGGACCTGGTCAGGGAAGTGACCTGTAAAGAACCATACGACTGGGGTGAAAGCACCTGGGTGCTCGGCGATGGCTACGGCAAAAGGGCCGAAAAGGCGAAATTCAAGGTCGTCGCGTATGACTACGGAATCAAGCGCAACATCCTGCGCAACCTGGTCAGCAAGGGCTGCGCTGTGACCGTCGTTCCGGCAACCATGCCGGCTGAAGAGGTCCTGGCAATGCGGCCGGACGGGGTTTTCCTGAGCAACGGTCCAGGCGATCCAGAGCCGATCACTTACGCTCAGGAGAATATCCGTAAACTGCTCGGCAAAGTGCCGCTGTTCGGCATCTGCCTCGGGCATCAACTGCTTTCGATCGCATTGGGGGGGAACACCTACAAGCTGAAGTTCGGTCACCGCGGCGGCAATCAGCCGGTTCGCCAAGGCGCGGGGCATAACGTCGAAATTACGTCCCAAAATCATGGTTTTGCCGTTGATGCCGACACGCTGCGGGATGATGCGCTGATCACCCACATCAACCTGAATGACAATACCGTTGAAGGCCTGCAGCACAAAAAAGCGCCGGCTTTTTCGGTCCAGTATCATCCCGAAGCCTCGCCCGGGCCGCACGATGCGAATTACCTGTTCGGCGAGTTCATAAAAATGATGGACGCCTTTAAATCTAAAAGGTAGCCACCAAGACACCAAGCCACAAAGGATTACAAAACAATCAAGAAATAAGAGCCAGATATCGATTGTTTCAAGCATGAAAGGCCACGATTCTCTTCGTGCCTTAGCGTCTTAGTGGTAACGGACAAACTAATGAGAATGGAAATCCATGCCGAAAAGAACTGACATCAAAAAAATCCTGATCATCGGCGCCGGACCAATTGTTATCGGCCAGGCCTGTGAATTCGACTACTCCGGAACCCAGGCCTGCAAGGCCCTCAAAGAAGAGGGCTACGAAGTCGTACTGCTCAACTCGAACCCGGCAACCATCATGACGGACCCTGATTTTGCCGACCGGACTTACATCGAACCGGTGACTCCGGACGTCCTGGCAAAAATCATCGAAAAGGAACGTCCTGATGCGCTTTTGCCGACCCTCGGTGGACAGACCGCATTGAACACTGCCGTTGCGGTTGCCAAGAACGGCATCCTTGACGAGTTCGGTGTCGAACTGATCGGTGCAAAACTGCCGGCCATAGAGATGGCCGAGGACCGGACTCTCTTCAAGGCGGCGATGGAAAGGATCGATATTGCCGTGCCACGCTCCGGGCTTGCTCACAACTATCAGGAGGCCATGGATGTCATCGACCACGTCGGGTTCCCGGCGATTATCCGTCCGTCATTTACCCTGGGCGGCACCGGCGGCGGGATCGCCTACAACCCTGAGGAATATGAACAAATGGCGATTGCCGGCATCGACGCGTCACCGACCAGCGAAATTCTGGTCGAGGAGTCGGTGATCGGCTGGAAAGAGTTCGAGCTCGAAGTGATGCGTGATCTTGCCGATAATGTCGTGATTATCTGTTCGATTGAGAACTTCGACCCGATGGGTGTGCATACCGGTGACTCGATTACCGTGGCGCCGGCCCAGACCCTGACCGACAAGGAATACCAGATTCTGCGCGACGCCTCGCTCAAGATCATCCGTGAAATCGGTGTCGAGACGGGCGGTTCCAATATCCAGTTCGGCATCAATCCGGCCGATGGCCGCCTGGTGGTCATCGAGATGAACCCCCGTGTCTCCAGGTCTTCAGCGCTCGCATCAAAAGCGACCGGCTTTCCGATCGCGAAAATTGCCGCAAAGCTGTCGGTTGGCTACACCCTGGACGAGATCCCCAATGACATCACCAAGGAAACCTTTGCTTCCTTTGAGCCGACGATCGACTATGTGGTCACCAAGATCCCGCGTTTTACTTTCGAAAAATTCCCCATGGCGGATGCGACGCTGACCACCCAGATGAAATCAGTCGGCGAGGTTATGTCGATCGGCCGGACCTTCAAGGAAAGCCTGCAGAAAGGATTGCGTTCGCTGGAAATCGACTCTTACGGCTTTGAAAGCCGGCTTTTCGACGAACCGGGTGATTACCGCCGCAACCTGAGCGACGAACAAGTCGAACGGATCGAAACCAATCTCAGGGTGCCCAACTGGGAACGTCTCTGGTTTCTGGCCGATGCCATCCGCGCCGGATTCACGGTTGAGAGGATTTACGAACTGACGGGTATCGACCCTTGGTTTATCAACAACATCCGCCTGATCGTCGAAATGGAAGGTCGACTGATTCGGGCAACCGAGCTGTTAGAACAGCCTGAAGGGGAGGTTTTCTCCGGCCTGTTGCGTGAAGCCAAACAAATGGGTTTTTCCGACAAACGCTTGGCCCTGCTCTGGGATACCAACGAACAGATCATCCGCGACCTGCGCTGCAAGCTGGCCATCCTGCCCGTCTACAAAAGGGTCGACACCTGTGGTGCCGAATTCGAAGCCTATACGCCCTATCTCTACTCGACATACGAGGAAGAGTGTGAAGCGTCACCGTCGGAGCGCAAGAAGATCATGATCCTCGGTGGCGGCCCGAACCGGATCGGACAGGGGATCGAATTCGATTACTGCTGCGTCCACGGGGTCTATGCCCTTGCTGAAGACGGCTTTGAAACGATCATGGTCAACTGCAACCCGGAAACGGTGTCAACCGACTACGATAC
>JBFLJZ010000338.1:0-9531 GCA_040882925.1 Desulfuromonadales bacterium | reverse complement strand
CGCTACCTGGTGCGTGAAGGTCATATGCCCGGCAACCCGGCCGAAGGATTATCAACACCGAAACTGAACCGTTATTTGCCGAAGACGCTATCGGTTGACGAAGCAGTGGCACTCATGGAGTGCGGCTCCGCCAACAGCCTGCTCGATCTTCGCGACCGTGCTATTGTCGAACTGTTTTATGCCAGCGGTCTGCGGGTCAGCGAACTCACCGGGCTGAACGTCGGCTCGCTCGATCTGCGTCAAAAGCTGGTCAGGGTGGTCGGTAAAGGGCGCAAGGAACGAATCCTGCCGATTGGTCGCAAAGCCCATCAAGCAATTGACGCATATCTTGACGCCAGGGGGGCGAGCGATGACGATGCGCCCCTGTTCCTGAACGCCCGCGGTGGTCGCCTGACACCCCGCAGCGTGCAACGCAACCTGAAAACCCGCCTGATCAAGGCCATGATTGTCAAGGACATAAGCCCCCACGCGCTTCGCCATTCTTTTGCCACGCATCTTCTCGACGGCGGTGCAGACCTGCGTGGCATCCAGGAATTGCTCGGCCATGCTTCGCTTTCAACGACTCAGAAATACACCCAGGTCAGTGTCGACCATCTGATGGCAGTCTACGACAAGGCCCATCCGCGCAGCAAAAAGAAATAGCAAGCGCATCAGCCCCAACCTTTCTCGACAGAGTTATTTTCACCCCTATTTGCGTTGTAAACCGGCCTGTTTCTGTTCTTTGACAAATAAATAACTAAATCAGTCAGTATTGTCTTGACAGCTTTTTCTGAGTCGGTAAACTAGGGCGAAATTTGATGTAACTAACCGGTTTTCTTTGAAAGGAGATTTTCAAATGAGTGTTTTGGTTGGCAAGCAGGCCCCTGATTTCACAGCAACGGCCGTTATGGCTGATGGCAGCATAAACCCTGATTTCAAACTTGCGGATTATCAGGGTAAATATATCGTTCTGTTCTTTTACCCGCTTGATTTTACTTTTGTCTGTCCGACTGAATTGATTGCCTTTTCCAAGCGGATCAAGGAATTTGAGGATCGTGATGTGCAGGTGATCGGCTGCTCCATCGACTCTCAGTTCACCCATGTCGCATGGCGCAACACGCCGGTCGATGAAGGCGGCATCGGAGCGGTCGCCTATCCCCTGGTGGCGGATGTCAAGCACGAGATCTGCAAGGCCTATGATGTCGAATTTGAAGATGCCGGGGTTGCCTACCGCGGCTCTTTCCTGATCGGCAAAAACGGCAAGGTTCACCACCAGGTGGTCAATGACCTGCCGCTCGGCCGCAACGTTGACGAAATGCTGCGCATGATCGATGCCCTGCAGTTTACCGAGAAGTATGGTGAGGTTTGCCCGGCAGGATGGAGCAAGGGTGAGGAGGGGATGAAGCCCGATGCTGAGGGTGTTGCTGCTTATTTAAAGAATAAGGTGGATTCGCTTTAACGCCAGTTGTCTCTGGTGCTGGATGAGTACTGTGCACTAAATGGAAAAGAAGCGGGCAGGGAAAATCCCCTGCCCGCTTCTTTTCTTGATAAGCCCGACACTTGTATTGATGTGGGTTTATTCTTGTATTTGAGACTAAACTAAGCTGGCTTCTAGAACCGGCGGTTCGCGTCCCGCCAGACGCCATACTTTTTGTCCAAGCGGCGACAAAAAAGTAAGCAAAAAGCGCCTTTCGGTACGAGTTATAGACATAGTTACCTATGTCCTTGACCTCTACATTTCTCCTTGCGGAGGGCATCTCCTTCGCCGGATTCCAATGGCATCAAAAAACTGCTGTGATGGTGATTCGGCCCTGTGCCAAAGGGCCTGACCTTTCTGTGTGATCTAAAAGGGAAAAACTAAAAAACATGACAACCTTTTCAATTCTCCACAACAGGAGAGGCTCACAAGAGCCTCGGTTCCTGCGAGGGACACGTAGATATTTTTATCCTATAATTCTGTCTGATTGAGATCGCAGCCAATCGAGCCAGACATGCCCAGCGCAGCGCCAAGCTTTCTTTTGCTTCGTTTTCTTTGTCGCTACAAAGAAAATGAAGTTGCTGTCGGGCAACCCCGACGAGTTTGTTTTGTTCTTGAACTTTTTTACACTAAAAACAAGCAACAGATTAACGTCTGTCGCCTTCTCTTCTAAACATCAATCCAACCGTTGTAGTGGTCTGATGCTGACCGGATTATGCATTGTAATGATTACTTAATAAAGCAATCAGGATCCCTCTCCTGGAAGGGGTCCCGCCCCCAGCCGTGATTCACCGCCAGGCATCCACCACAGACCAGACGCAGGTGGCAGGCAGAGCACTCATGGCATCCTTGGCGGTAGTTTTCGGCCTCATATGAGTGGTAGATTTCGTGCAGGGTCTGCCGGTTGAGGTTGCCGATCAGTGACGGCAACTTCCGGCAGGCGTGTACCTGTCCATCGGGCAGCAGGGAAACGAAGTTGAAGGCGGCACCGCAGCCGAAGCCGGTGCAGCCACCGAAAAGGTTGTGTTGCTGCTTTTCAAGCTCGATATTAATCAGACTGTCCTTGATCGCCATGATCGGGTTGGTGTTGCGGGCCTTGAGGTAATCGATGACGAACCTGTGATATTCCTCCGCTTGAGGTGCTTCCAAATTCGCTCCTTCACCGACCATGGCCAGGCGGTTGTAGGTGAACAGATCGACCCGGTCGCGCAGAATTTCTGCCAATGGCAAAACCTGATCGAGGTTGGCCCGGGTCAGGGTCAGCATGACCATGGAGTAAATCTTTTTCTTTTTCAGAAGATCAAGAAATTCCAGAACCGACTGATAGCTACCTTTGCCGCGGATGTGATCATTGTGCTCCTCGAGCCCTTCGAGGCTGATCTGGAAAAAGGCCGGTTCGGCGATCTGCAGAATCGCATCGAGATGTGCCTCGCTGGCCGGGTTACCGAGAATGGCCAGGTTCAGGTTGCGTTCGTGGGCGGCCTGGTAAAGGGTCAGAAAGTCGGGATGCAGGAATGGGTTGCCGCCGGAAAATGAAACCTGGCCGCCGACATGGTGGTCGCGACAGAACCGGCGCATCTGGTCAAGGATTTCCAGCCCCTGACTTGACTCGACATCCTTACGATCGCTGCGGTCATAGCAGTGTCGGCAATGCAGGTCACAGCGATGCGTGATATGCCACTGCAGGGTGAATACCTCGGCTTCGATGAATGCTTCGGTCGTTGCTGCAGATGCTTCCAGTTTTGACGTGTCGCGGCGAAGCTTTGAGGGCGGCGCAAGCAGCAGCCCTTGGCGAACTGCGCTGTCGACGGCTGCGTCGATAACACCGACGGGCCGGTCGTGGCTCGCCGCGATCTCTACCGGTTCAAGCTGCTCAGTCACTATTTTCAGGGCCAGCAGTTCTGCCGGCGAGGCCGACTTCATTTCAGGTGTTACGCTCACAGGGTGCTGCCAGAACAGCAGCATCTGTGGCGAAGGCTCCGGTTTGAGGTTCGCCCCGTCAAGCAGTTGCAGCAGCGGCTGCCAGCCGACTTCAACCAGCAGCAATGTCGGGTTAACGGCAATCGCATCAACAGGCCGTTCCAGGGGGATCTGTCTGTTGTCCTCGTTAAGCTCATGCCGGGCCCGTTCCGCTCGCGCCAGGTCAGGCAGATAAGCGGGAACCTCGGCGGCTTCTGCCAGGAGACTGAGCTGTTCGACGAAGCTGCAGGCATCAGTTGTCACCAGTGCATCTGTGGCGTCACTGCACCCGGCTGCCGAGAGGTGTGTGCATGTCACCGGAAATATTTTCTTGAGCTGTTCCCTCATTGGCCTGTCATGAAAAACGGATTGGCCCTGACAATGCGCAAGGCCAATCCGATCATACCTGATTCTTTAGAATTTTTCAGTCAGGACGTTTCGTGGTGCTCACGGCACCATTTATTGGTGGCCACTTCAGCCACTTCCGCCACTCGATTTCTTGCCTGCCTCTTCAGCGGCTTTTGCTTTCTCCGCCATCGCCTTGGCGCACTCCTCTTCGGTCATCTTCTCAGTACAGACCTCTTCCTTGGTCGCCGCGGCTTTTTCTCCGCTGCAGCCGCTGGTACCAGAACTGGCTGCTTTGCCGGCACCAACTGTGCCGTCTGATTTGCCACCTCAGCCGCTTCCGGCCTGCAGCTGGCCGGGGACCGCTGCCCCAACGGCAGTCACCAGCGTCGCGATGCCGAGGCTGGCGAGAACCTTCTTCAGCTCCTTACCATCCATTGCATCCTCCTTTGTCTGACAGGGCAGGAGGTGATGTTCGCCAGATCGACGGGTATCAGCCCCCTGCATGTTAACTAATGAATTCTAATTTATCCGGAAACCAATGATTGTCAAGATGCCGTGATAAAAATGGCCTCTATGGTTAGGTCTATGAGGTTCTAAAACCAATCTGATGTGTCTCAGCAAAAGCCATCGCTGTGCGTATGAATAAAAAAGGCCCCGCCGTAAAAACCGGCGGGGCCATGATTGCAGCTGTCTCTGCAGTCGAAATTATTCGCAGAGGTCAATCTTGATATCCCAGTTCTTGATGCGCATGGTGCCGTTCTCGGCCATGTTCTGCTGCATCTTGAAGGCGCGGTCGAAGAGTTGGGGCTCGTGTCCGATGCCCTTGGCGAGACACTCCTTTGATGCCATCTCGAGGTAATCCATGAGAATCGGCTTGTACTCGGGATGTGCACACTTCTCGATGATCAGCTTGGCACGATCCTTCGGCGCCACGCCGCGGCAATCGGCTAGTCCCTGTTCGGTGACCAGCACGTCGAGGTCGTGTTCGGTATGGTCGATGTGCGGTGCTTTCGGTACCACGCAGGTGATGCCGAGCGGGTCGGTTTTGCTCGGGCGGGTCGAAGGCGAGTGCATGATCTTCAGGTAACCGTTACGCAGGTAGTCGCCGGAACCGCCGAGACCGTTGATCATCCGGGTGCCGCCGACCAGTGTTGAGTTGGCGTGGGCATAGATGTCGAATTCGACCGGGGTATTCATGGCGATGCAACCAAGACGACGGATCGGCTCGGGAGCGTTTGAGATCGACAGGGGGCGCAGCAAGCACTTGTCGGCGTACTTGTCCCAGTTGTCGAAGAAGCGCGGAAAGCCGGGTTCTTCGGAGAGTGACAGGGAGCAAGCTGAAGCATAGTTCAGGTTGCCGCCGTCGAAGAAGTCGAGCATGGTGTCCTGCAGCACCTCGGTGTAGACCGACAGGTTCGAGAATGGACCCTTGGCCAGGCCGCCGACGACCGCGTTGGCGATCGAGCCGACGCCGGACTGCAGGGGCAGCAGGTTTTCGGGCAGGCGGCCGCGCTTAACTTCGTGGGCGAAGAATTCCATGATGTGGCCGGCGATCGCTTCGGAGGTGTCATCCATATCGGAGAAGGCGCGGCCCTTGTCGCGCAGCTTCGACTCGACCACGGCGACGACCTTGTCGGTGTCGCAGGGAACGTAGGGAGTGCCGATACGGGTATGCGCTTCGGTGATCAGGAACGGTGCGCGATGCGGCGGTTTCTGCTGCATGGCGATGTCGTGCATCCCTTCGAAAGAGGGTTGGCCGGTGTTGACCTCAAGGATGATCTTGTCGCAGAGGCCGATCGCTTCAGCGACGATGCCGCAGGAACTGGTCAGGGCCAGACCGCCGTCTTCGGTGACGGCAGAGACTTCGAAGATACCGATATCGTAGCGGCCATTCTCGGTATAGAAACCGTAACTGATATCCTGGGCGAAATGACCGAGGTGCTTGTCGCCCATGCGAATGCGGCCGGCGTTGATGCCTTTGGCGATGTTCTTGCCGGTCTGGTAAGGCCAGCGGCGATCGATCATGTCGAGGGTGGCCCAGCGGTCTTCAGTCTCGGCGCCGACCGAGGCTCCGATGAAGAGGTTGAATTTCCACTGACCTTGCAGGTTGTTGGCCTCGACATGGTCGGCCAAGGCGATGGGAACAACTTTGGGATAGCCGGCCGGGGTAAAGCCGGACCAGACAAGGTTCTGTCCCGGGTTGAAGAACTGAATGGTATCTTCAGGCTTCATGACCTTGCTGAGCAGGGACTTGCGACGAACGCGACTTTCCAGTGTGCCGTAATCGGACATCTCTCTCCTCCAATGATGGAATTTATTCGGAATGTTTCCGAATTTGGAATCGTTTGCCGGGCCAAGGAATAATATTAAAACGGTGTCCTTAAATCCCGACGAGGACTGTGCCAGATAAAATGTAAGTCTACAGGGTTCCTAATGAACCGGGTTGATGCTGGGGGAACGGTTCAGCCGGAGCCTGATGATATAGTACAGTGGATTTTCAGTCTCCACATGTAAAAATAGAACATTTTTATAGTATGCGGATACCTGCAAGTCAAGGGAAAATATACTGTATACTGTATGTGTCGTCGGCCAGGTCGTCACAGAATCTGCAAACGTAAAAAGCCCGTCTGCAAAGACGGGCTTTTTAATCTTGTTATGGCGGTAAAAGTCAGAGTTTCTCGTCAATGAATTTTCTGGCGTCAGGAATGTATTCACTGCCTGTGTACTCGTCAATGAGAGTATTGAATGCGGTGAGCGCTTTTTCATTATCACCGATGAAAGAATAAGCCTGCCCCAGCATGTAATACGCCTTGTCGCTCTCGTAGTAGTCAGGGTACTCCGTCAGCAGGCCTTCTATGCGGTTGATCGACGCCGAATAATACCCTGTCCGCAGGTAATAGTTCGCCACGATAAGGTCCCTCGATGCAAGGATGTTACGGCAGCGGTCTATGTATATCTGCACTTCCGCGATGCGCCGATCTTCCGGATAGCGCTCCTTGAGGGTCCGAAAAGCATTCAGCGCGCGAACCGTCGAGGTTTGATCCTGGTCGGGCGCCAGCATCTGGTAAGTGTAAGCGAGTCCGAGCTGGTAAAGAACATCAGGCACGCGCGGGTGGTTAGGATGATTCTGCAGGAATGCCTCGTAGGCGACGGCGGCCTCAATATATTCTTCGCCATAGAAATGGGCATCGGCAATTTTCAGTTCTGCCAGGATGTTCAGCTCCGGGGAGTAGTAGCTGTCGCGGACCTTTTCCCATGAAGCAATGGCATCCTTGTAAAGCCCTTTTTCATAAAACTCTTCCCCTTCCTGAAAATAAAAACCGGCATTTTTTTCTGCTGGAACAGCCTTGTTCGAAGAGCAGGCGGAAAGCAGGAAAAGTGCCAGGACAAAAAGCGGGATGAAAACTTTGCGCATGCTTACTGACCCCGATCAAAAGATTGGTTAAACGCTGGCCGTCTGAAGCCGGGATCACTAGATAACGGTATCAGGAGTTGTTTGTCAATGGTTTCTTCGATAAGTGAAACGGTTTTCAACCGGCCTCATCGGTCATAGCCTTGCGCAGTTTCTGCAAAGCGTTATGCTCGAGCTGGCGGATACGTTCACGGCTGACACCGTATTCATCAGCGATGTCCTGCAGGGTCGACGGAGGATCTGCGAGAATCCGCTGCTTGATGATGTGGCGTTCCCGCGGGTTCAGAATTGACAAGGCGGCTGTCGTTCTCTCCGTGTTAAGCCTGCGTTCCTCGTCGGCAATTAAAAGCGCCTCCTGATTGTCGGTTTTGTCGGGCAGGGTGTGCAGCAAGGTATAGCCTTCACCTTCGGTCAACTCGAGATCGAGGGAGGTGTCGCGACGGCCCATGCGCTGGCTCATCTCGGCGACGACCTCTTCATTAACATCAAGTTCCCTGGCGATGTCCTCGAGATCTTCCGAACCGGTCTGGTTGAGCAGGGCACTGCGTGTCTGGGCGAGTTTGAAGAAAAGTTTTTTCTGCATCTGGGTTGTCCCGATCTTGACCAGAGACCAGCTGCGCATGATGTAGTTCTGTATATAGGCGCGTATCCACCAGACAGCGTAGGTAATCAGGCGCGTACCGCGAGTCGGGTCGAATTTTTTGACGGCCATCATCAAGCCGATATTGCCTTCCTGGACGAGGTCCAGCAGGCGTAGTCCGTAACCGCTGTATTCGTTGGCAACCTTGACGACAAATCGCAGGTTGGCGCAGATCAGGCGGTGTGCTGCCTCCATGTCACCATCCTGCATATGCCTGACAGCCAGCTCGTACTCTTCTTCGGCACTTAACAGGTCGAACCTGTTGACCTGCACCATGTAATGTTCAAAAGTATCAGTAGTAATCGGTAGGTTTAGCGCACTCATTAGTTTTAAACTCTCTGAGATCAATGGTTTGGCACTCCCTTCCAGAGAGTGCTAGATATATATACCAAATTGAATATGGTTTCGCAAGTGCAATATCCGTAAATCCGTAGGAGCAGTTGACACTTTGCATGCCACCCCCGCATAATGTCTGAAAATGTGCTTTATTATCTGGTGCTGCACCGGGAGGAGAGTCATGCAGGTGTTTCGATTGTTCATCGTAAATCTTGCCCTGATGGTTCTGATCACCGCATGTGCCACGAGTCCGGGCAAAGAAAGAGGAACTGTTCATTGCCCGGCTTGTGGCGTAGAACTCGACGCCCTTTTTGAAAAGCGTTTCTAGGAAACACGGCTTTGATGAAAATCTTTTATCTGGGTCTTTTCGGCGGGCTTGGCTGCGTCGCACGCTACATGATCTCCGGCTGGGTTTATAACTTTGCCGGAAGAACGCTGCCCTATGGTACCCTGGCCGTGAACCTGATCGGTTCGCTTTTGCTGGGTCTGGTCATGGAAGGCAGTTTGCGCAGTACTCTTCTGAGCCCTGAGCTTCGCATCGGCATTACGGTCGGGTTTTTGGGCGGTTTCACGACCTTTTCAACCTTTTCTTACGAAACCGTTCGACTGCTGGAAGAGGGGAGCGCGGTTGCTGCCGGGGCCAATATTCTGCTCAATGTGACAGTGTGCGTCGCGGCCGCTGTTCTCGGCATTTACCTGGCCCGCCAGATGTGAAAACGAGGTGCACATGTTAATTCAGGAAGAGATGATCCTGATGCGGATCTTTGTCGGAGAGAGCGACCGCTACCAGAAACAGCCGCTTTACGAAGCCCTGGTCAAACTATTTCATGACCAGGGGGTGAACGGAGCTACGGTGATTAAGGGCGCCATGGGTTACGGCACCCAGAGCAAGGTTCATTCAGACCGCTTTTTGCGTTTGAGCAGCGACCTGCCGGTCGTTATTGAAGTCGTCGATTATCAGGACAAGATAGATAGTGTGTTGCCACTGATCGAGGGGATGTTCCAGGGTGGATTGATTACCCTGGAAAAGGCCAGGGTCATCAATTTTCACCAGGAATCGTAACGGCAGATGTTCAACCGGATAATGTCATTATTGCAGGCAGAATCAACGCCTGCCGAAGAGAGTCGGTTTGAACGGGTACAGGTGGCCACTTGTGCGCTGCTTCTCGAGGTTGCGCACAGTGACGGTCACTACAAGTCGGTCGAGGCGAAGATTGTTCACGAACTGCTTGCCAACACGTTCAACCTGCCGCCTGAAGCGGTTACCGAGCTGATCGATTATTCACACCAGCATCGTCAAGACAGTACCGATCTATTCCAGTTCGCCAGGGAAATCAACGCCCATTTCAGCCGCGAGGAAAAGGCGGATGTCATGGAGGG